>JASLSL010000204.1 GCA_030743445.1 Alphaproteobacteria bacterium | reverse complement strand
TTGCAGCCGAGCTGCTTGGCACCCCAGGCGACGGCGCGGCCGTGATTGCCGTCGGTGGCGCAGGCCACGGTCAACTCGCCCGGCTCCCCTCCCCGCTCGGCGATCAGCCGGCGGATCGCGTAGGGTCCGCCGAGCGCCTTGAAACTGCCGAGCCCGAACCGTCCGGCCTCGTCCTTGTAACGGACCCCTGCAACGCCGCATTCCGCCGCCAAACCCGGCAAGTCCAAGAGCGGCGTCGGCGCATAGTCCGGCCAAGTGGATATCTCGGCCCTGGCGGCCTCGAACTCGGCGGTCGAGATCAACGGATCGGCCGCCTCGCCATAGGTCGTGTTCCGCAGAACGCGCGGGTTTTGGAACAATTTGAGGGATGTAGCGGCGTCGGTCATGGCCAGCGCCCGGCCTCAGAGCGCCGCGATGCGCTCCAGGGCGTCGGAGAGTTTGAGCCGGGCGGCGTCGGCCTCGGCGAGGCGATCGCGCTGCTCCTCGACGACCTGTTCCGGCGCCTTGGCCAGGAACTGCCGGTTGGCGAGCTTCTTGTTGAGCTTCTCGATCTCGCCGTCCTGCTTGGCGATCTCGCGCTCGAGCCGTGATTTCTCGGCCTCGACGTCGATCACCTCGGCGATCGGCAGCGCCACCGTCGCCTGATCGTGCACCAGTTGCACCGCGCCCTTCGGGACCTCGCCCTCGGTCGATACCTCGTCGAGCCGCGCGAGCCGCAAGATCAGCTCCAAGTGGGCGCCGAGCCATCCGCCCGCCTCGTCCCCGGCGCCGAGCAGAAGCATCGGAATCTTCGCCGCCGCCGGCACGTTCATCTCGGAGCGCACCGAGCGGATGTCGGTGATCAGCCGCACCACCCAGTCCATCTCGGCGGTCGCGGCGGCAGCGTCGAGCGTCTCCGGGAAATCCGGCCAGGGTGCAGTGATCAGGGCGCTTTCGCGCGCGTCGCCGAGTTGATCCCACAGTTCCTCGGTGATAAACGGCATGAAGGGATGCAACAGCAGCAGGATGCGGTCGAGCACCCATGCCGCGGTCGCCCGGGTCTCCGCCACCGCGGCCGTGTCGTCGCCCTCCAGGTGCGGCTTCGCGAACTCGACATACCAATCGCAGAACGTGCCCCAGACGAAGTGGTAGAGGGTCTGCGCCGCCTCGTTGAAGCGGAAGCCTTCGATCTTCGTCGTCACCTCGCGTCCGCAGCCCGCCAAGGCGCTGACGATCCAACGATTGAGGGTCAGTTCGCACGCACTCTGGTCGAACGCCGGGTCGGGTTTGCAGCCGTGCAGCTCGCAGAACCGGGCCGCGTTCCACAGCTTGGTCGCGAAATTGCGCGAGCCCTCGACCCGGCCCGCGGAAAGCTTGATGTCGCGGCCGGGCGCCGCCAGCGACGACAGGGTGAAGCGCAACGCATCGCAGCCGTACTGGTCGATCAGTTCCAAGGGATCGATGATGTTGCCCTTGGATTTCGACATCTTTTGGCCCTGCGCATCGCGCACCAGGGCATGGACGTAGACCTCGCGGAACGGCACCTCGCCCATGAGATGCAGGCCCATCATCATCATTCGCGCGACCCAGAAGAAGATGATGTCGAAACCGGTGACCAGCACGGCGTTCGGGTAGTAACGCGCGAGCTCGGGCGTCTCCTCGGGCCAGCCGAGGGTCGAAAACGGCCACAGCGCCGAGGAGAACCAGGTGTCGAGCACGTCCTCGTCGCGGACGAGTTCGACCTTCTTGCCGTAATGGGCTTGCGCCGCGGCCGCGGCCTCCGCTTCCGACATTTCGACGAATATCTCGCCGTCGGGTCCGTACCAGGCGGGAATCTGGTGGCCCCACCAGAGCTGGCGCGACACGCACCAGGGCTGGATGTTGCGCATCCACTCGAAGTACGTCTTGGCCCAGTTCTCGGGGAAGAATTTGGTCCGACCGTCCTCGACCGCCTCGATCGCCGGCTTGGCGAGCGTCGCCGCGTCGACGAACCACTGGTCGGTCAGGTAAGGCTCGACCGGGACGCCGCCGCGGTCGCCGTATGGCACGACGTGGACCTGCTCCTCGACTTTCTCCAATAGCCCTTCCGCCTCCATGTCGGCAACCACGTTGTCGCGCGCCTCGAACCGGTCCTGGCCGCGGTATTTCTCCGGCGCGTTCTCGTTGATAGTCGCGGTGACGTCGAAAATGTTGACCATTTCGAGATCGTGCCGCCGGCCGACCTCGAAATCGTTGAAGTCGTGTGCCGGGGTGATCTTCACCGCACCCGACCCCTGCTCCGGGTCCGCGTAGTCGTCGGCGACGATCGGGATACGCCGGCCGACGAGCGGCAGAATGCAGTGTTTTCCGACCAAATCCTTGTAGCGCTCGTCCTCGGGATGGACCGCGACGGCGGTATCGCCCAGCATCGTTTCCGGTCGTGTCGTGGCGACTGTTAAGTATGTATTTTCAAGACCTTCAACCGGATACTTGAAGTACCACAACCGCCCGCTGGTCTCGCGCTGGTCGACCTCGAGGTCGGAAATCGCGGTTTCCAGCTTCGGATCCCAGTTGACCAGCCGCTTGTCCTTGTAGATCAGGCCTTGCTTGTAGAGATCGACGAAGACCTTGAGCACCGCATGGCTCAGTCCCTCGTCCATGGTGAAGCGCTCGCGGTCCCAATCGCAGGACGCGCCGAGCCGGCGCAGCTGCTCGATGATGGTGCCGCCGGATTCGCCCTTCCAGGTCCAGACGCGTTCGATGAAGGCCTCGCGGCCGAGTTCGCGGCGCGACATGTTGCCCGCGTCGGCAAGCTGGCGCTCGACCACCATCTGGGTCGCGATGCCGGCGTGATCCATGCCCGGCTGCCAGAGCGTGTCGCGGCCGCGCATGCGCTCGAAGCGGATCAGCACGTCTTGCAACGTATTGTTCAAGGCATGACCCATATGCAGCGAGCCGGTAACGTTGGGCGGCGGAATGACGATGCAATAGGGATCGGCGCCGGCCGGCTTGCCACACGCGAAGGCACCGCTGGCGTCCCACTCCGCATACCGTTTTGGCTCGACCTCGGACGGTCGATACGTCTTGTCCAGCATCGCTGAACCAGCCTTCCTCTATTCCTGTGAACCGGTCGTGGCGAGCGCCGGGCGAGCGGCCAACGCCGCGCTTAACGATCCGCCTTTTCGACCATCCGCTGAATCTCTTTTTCCACGAGCTCTTCAACCATATCCGGCAGGTTTTGATCAAGCCATTCCGCCAGCATCGGGCGCAACAGTTCCTGCACCAATGCCTCGACGGTGCGGCCCTGTCCGAGCTGCATGCGGCCGGCGATAAGGCTGGCGAGCTCGCCGAAGGCCGAGGCGCCGGCGACTTCCGTCGTCGGCGCTACTATCCCGGGTTCGGGCTCGTCGTCGAGCATCTCGATCCCTTCGATCGGGGCCGGCGGCGACGCGGGGACCGGCTCGGGTTCCGGCGCGGGCTCGGGTTCGACCTCCTCGGATAGATCGAGCGCATCGTCGTCATCGACCTCGACAAGCTCGAGCTCGCTGTCGTCGTCCACCACGGCGGTCAGATCGAGCTCCTCTTCTTCCTCCGCTTCCGCGGTGAGGTCGAGTTCGTCCTCCTCTTCCACTGCCGCGGTCAAATCGAGCGGCTCCTCTTCCGCGGCCGGCGCAGGTTCTGGCTCGGGCGCCGCCTCGACAGCGGGCGCGGACGCGGGTTCCGGCGTTGGCTCCGTTTCAGGCGCGGGTTCGGCGGCGGCAGCTTCCTCTGTCGCCCCTTCCTCCTCGTCATCCTCGGAGATGATCTTGCGAATGGACGCAAGGATTTCCTCCATCGAGGGTTCTTGCTGACCGTCTTCTTCGCTCATGTCTCACCCCTTGTCTCGCACGAACCCACGACGGCCACGGCTCGGCCATTCAACCCGATCGGCGAATTCTTTAAGGCAATCAGTCCGAAAGCTCCTTGCCAACACCATAAATTTTACTACGCACCTTATTATAGTGCTTTTGTTCATCGTAATAATCCACCGCAAGTCCGACCGCCCTGGCCGTCAGATTTCCGACCGCGGCATGCAATTCCATCGCGGCAACGAACTCATCACGTTGCGCCCGCACCACATTGACTTGCGCGTCGAGCAACTCCTGTTCCGCGTCGAGAACGTCGAGCACCGTGCGCGAACCGACCATTGCCTCCTGGCGAACACCCTCGAGGGCGATTTCGTTGGACCGGATTTCAATGCCGAAGGCCTCGATCCGGGCACGCGCGGTTTGCAGCGTTTCCCATGCGGCATTCGCCGACTCGATGGCTTCGCGGCGGGCCACCTCGATCTCGAGACGGCGTTGACCGACGACCTGTTTGGCCTCGCGAACCCGTGATGTTACCTCGCCCTGTTGGTAAATCGGCAGGGTCAGCTTGGCGATGATCGAAAGGTTTTCGCTCGTCGATTGCGCCGACGAAAACGAATCCGCCTGTTCGAGTTCGCCCGTCACGCTGACCGTCGGCAACAGTTCGCCCACGACCAGTTCAACATCGTCGCGGGCCGCCTTTTCGATGAATTGCGCCGAGACGACCGACGGATTCTTCTTCACCGACATATCCAGCGCAGTCTCAAGATTTTTCGGCAGTCCTTTGACGTCGTCAGGCTTCGAAAGATTGCCCGCCGTCATGCCGACAACACGGCGATAGCTTGCGCGGGATACTTCGAGATCGCCCTCCGCCTGAATGCGGTCGGCCTTGGCGCGCGCCACGCGAGCCTCGCCTTGCGAGACGTCCGTCCGGGTCACCTCGCCGACGGCGAAGCGGTCGCGCGTCGCCTGTAGCTGGCGATTTAGAACCTGCTCGTTACTCTTCGTAAGCCGCACCACCGCTTGATCCCGGAACACGTCCATATACGCCCTCGAGGCATCGAGCAGGACGTCCTGTTCGATGGATTTGAGGCTGGCCCGGGCGGCCAATACCTCGTTTTCGGCACGGCTGGTGTCGGCAATCGTCCGACCGCCGCGAAACAGCGGCTGCTCCACGGTTATGTTGTGCGACTCCGGCTTGCGCAACTGGCGCGACGCGAAAAAACCGCTCTTGCTATCGACCCGGTTGCGCCCGTACTGGCCGGTATAGGTAATGGTCGGCCGCCAATTCGAAAGCGCCTGCGCCACGCCTTCATCGATCGAGCGGAGTTCCGCGCGTTGGGCCTGCAGAGAGGGATTGCTCCGATAGGCTTCGGCCAGGGCGTCTTGAAGCGACTGGCTATACGCCGACGGCACGATTGCGAACAGAATCAGAGCCGCTGCCGGCATCCAAAATCTCATGCCCTTAAACC
This sequence comes from Alphaproteobacteria bacterium, assembly GCA_030743445.1. GTDB lineage: Bacteria > Pseudomonadota > Alphaproteobacteria > UBA8366 > UBA8366 > JASLSL01. The sequence continues at coordinate 815 of JASLSL010000204.1, read as the reverse complement.
CCATCCACTGACCTTTGTCGGGACCGTACGTCACGCCACTTCGTTGCGGCGACCCGCAGGCCGACGCGCTCGTCTTATCCAGCCTACCCACTATATATCGTACCTTGATAGGATCAAAACACGAATTCTGCCTTTGCACGGAATTCCGGCAGGGTCGGGATTGCGGCGTCGAACAACGTGAGATGCGAGTTGACGCCGCCTCGTTTGCCAATCAGCGTCGCGTGCCCAACGCCCTTTTGCGCGTCGACGACAGCGACCAGTCTGCCGCCTTCGGCCAATTGATTCAGGATCTCTTCCGGCACTTCCGCAACGGCGCCGTCCATCAGGATGACATCATAGGGACCTTCCTTGGCCCAACCGGCGGTCAACGGTCCCTCGACCACCACCGCGTTGTCGAGACTGAGTTCGGTAAGCAGGTCGCCGGCGCGCTTGGCCAGATCGGTGTCGCTTTCGAGGGCGAACACCGCAGCCGCCAAGCTTGCCAGGACCGCGACGGAATATCCGGCACCGCACCCGATCACCAACGCGATGTCTTTCGGCCCGACTGAAGCGGCCTGCACGAGCCGGGCGAGCACCGCCGGCTCCATCACGCAGCGGCCATTGCCGAACTCGATATCCTCGTCGATGTAGGCGTTGTTCTGCCGCGCCTCGGGTACGAACAACTCGCGTGGCAGGCTCCCCATCGCGGCAAGCAGGTCCGGATGCGTGACCTTGTTGGTCCGGAGCTGACTTTCGACCATGTTGCTGCGGACAATGTCGAAATCCATCGCGATCGCGTCTCCTGAACTCGCGCCCCGCCCGCGGTCGCGGGCCTC
>JASLSL010000203.1 GCA_030743445.1 Alphaproteobacteria bacterium | reverse complement strand
GCGGGGCGCCGGGCGAGCTGCGGGGCGGGCTGCCACACGGCGCTCGACGCGGCGCTGATCACCGCGCCCGAGAAGCGCGATCCGGCGCTGCTGGCGAAGCTCGACGCGGTTGCGGGACGGGTGCTCCGCGGCGAGTGAGCGAATCTACAAGATTTAAGGTTCGTCATCCCGGGCGGCGCCCCCGCTTTCGCGAAGACAGGCCCGCGACGACCCGGGACCCATTTTCGAGAATTTCCACGAAGCAAAACGGCGCCGAAATTACGGGGACACGATAGTGATGGGAATTGCCGACCGGTAACGACCCGCCCGTATCGTATCCCCGGAATTTCGGCTCGCGCCCAACTATCTTACGAATAGCTGGGCTTGGCCAGGATGACGGACGAGGGGCGAAGAGGAGCCGCGCTATTTCTCTTTCTCGGCCGACTTCTGTATTTTCTGCTCTTTTTCCTCGATCGGGTATTCGGCTTCCTGCCAGGCCTTGAAGCCGCCGCCGATATGGGCGACCGGCGAAAACCCCATCTCCTGCAGCGCCTTGGTCGCCAGCGCCGAGCGGAAGCCGCCGGCGCAATAGAGCACGAACTTCTTGCCGTTGGCGAAGACCTCGCGGTGATAGGGGCTCTCCGGGTCGACCCAGAACTCGAGCATGCCGCGCGGCGCGTGCAGGGCGCCGGGGATCATCCCCTCGCGCCACAGCTCGCGAACGTCGCGGATGTCGACGATTACCACATCCTCGTCGCCGACCAGGGCTTTGGCGTCCTCGACCTCGATGGTCTCGATTTCGGCCTCGGCCTCGGCGACGAGCTGCTTGACGCCCTTGGTGATCATCGTAAGGCTCCCTGCAAAACCAGTTCTTTCGAGATCCTCATACTTCGACAGGCTCAGCATGAGGGTCTAGCTGGGAATTATTTAGGGCCTCACCCTGAGCTTGTCGAAGGGGAGGCCCTAATTGTATCGAAAACCTAACCCACGTGCTGGGCGTAGAACGCCATCGTGCGCTCGCGCGCCTGCGCCGCCGCTTCCGGGTTGTGCTGGCCTCGGTGGTCGCAGTTGAACCCGTGGTCGGCGCCCTCGTAGACGTGGATCGCGGCGTCGGGCTGGGCCGCGCGGATCGCATCGACGTCCGCCATCGGGATGCTCTGGTCGAGATCGCCGAAATGCATCAGCATCGGGCAGTTGGCCTTTTCGTCCTTGTAGGGGATGATCTGGCCGCCGTAATAGACCACCGAGCAGGCGACGCCCTCGATCCGGGTGCCGGCGAGGAACGACAGCGTGCCGCCCCAGCAATAGCCGACCGTGCCGATCTTGCCCTCACACGCCTTGACCGCCGCGGCGATGTCCGCCATCGGGCCGTCCCAGCCGGCCTTGGCGCGCATGTCTCGCGCCCCTTCGATGTCCTCCGGCGTGTAGCCGCATTCGAAGTCCGGCTCGACCCGGTCGTAAATCGCCGGCGCCAGGGCGATATAGCCGTCGGCGGCGAACCCGTCGGCGACCTCGCGGACGTGCGCGTTGACCCCGAAGACCTCCTGAATGACGACGATGCTGCCGCGTGCGTCGCCCTTGGGCTCGGCCCGGTAGGCGCCGAGCTCGAAACCGTCCTCGGCGGTAAGGCAGATATGTTCACCCATTTTCGTGCTCCCCTCGAATTCTATCCCGTGTCCGCCTTTCCGGCGGTTCCGGGCGCCAATCTATGGGCCGCGGGCGGGGAGGGCAATAGGCCGGTCGTCACACGTTGAAGCGGAACAGCAGTACGTCGCCGTCATGGACCACATAGTCGCGGCCTTCGAGCCGCATCTTGCCGGCTTCCTTGGCCCCTTGTTCGCCACCGTAGGCGGCGAAGTCGTCATAGGCGATGGCCTCGGCGGCGATGAAGCCGCGCTCGAAGTCGGTATGGACCTGGCCCGCCGCGGCGGCCGCCGTTCCCCCCCGGGCGATCGTCCAGGCCCGGGACTCCTTCGGGCCGGTGGTGAAATAGGTGATCAGGTCGAGCAGCGCGTAGCCGGCGCGAATCACCCGCGCCAGGCCGGTTTCCTCGAGATCGAGTGACCGCAGGAATTCCGCCCTTTCCTCCGCGTCGTCGAGGGTCGCGATTTCGGCCTCGATCGCAGCGGCGATGGTCACCGAAGCGGCGCCGTTCGCCGCCGCCGTCTCCTCGACCTTGGCCGAATAGGCGTTGCCGGCGGCGGCATTCGCCTCGTCCACATTGGCGATAAAGAGTACCGGCTTCGCGGTCAGCATCTGCAGTTGCTTGAAGGTGTGGCGTTGTTCGCGCCCGACCTCGACGCTGCGCGCCGGTTTGCCCTCCGCCAGGGCCGCCAGCACCGGCTGCATCACCGCGAGGGTGTCCTGGGCCTCCTTCTCGCCGCCCTTGGCCTTTTTCTCGACCGACTCGATGCGCCGCTCCAGACTCTCCAGGTCGGCGATCAGAAGCTCGGTCTCGACGGTCTCGGCGTCGCGCACCGGATCGACCGTGGCCTCGACGTGGGACACGTTCGGGTCGTCGAAGCAGCGCAACACCATGATGATGGCGTCGACCTCGCGGATGTTGCCGAGAAACTGGTTGCCCAGCCCCTCGCCCTTGGAGGCGCCCTTGACCAGCCCGGCGATGTCGACGAACTCGAGGTAGGTCGGGATCGATTTCGGCGCCGGCGACAGCTCCAGGACCACATCCAGCCGGGTGTCCGGCACCGCGACCCGGCCGATATTGGGCTCGACCGTGCAAAAGGGGTAGTTCTCGGCCTCGGCCGACGCAGTTTCCGTCAGCGCGTTGAAGAGAGTCGACTTGCCGACATTGGGCAGGCCGACGATCCCGCAATTAAACCCCATTTTCGGGCTGACCTTCGGATTCGCCGTCCGCGGAATCCGGCCGTGGCGGCTTTGGCCTTTGCGGCTTGGTCAGCAGCGCCACCCGGGTCATGAAGTTGTCGTGCTCGTCGGGCGAGGCCAGCATCGGCGCCGCCTCGGCGATCGCGTCGATGGTCTTTTCCAGCAGCGCTAGGTCGGCTTTGGCGAAGTCGGAAAGGACATGGCCGTGCACCTTGTCCTTGTCGCCGGGGTGGCCGATGCCGACGCGCAGGCGGTGGAAATCGGGCCCGATATGGGCGGCGATGCTTTTCAGGCCGTTGTGGCCGGCGAACCCGCCGCCGAGCCGGACCCGCACCTTGTCGGGCGCCAGGTCGAGCTCGTCATGGATCACCAGCGCGTCGGCGGGGCCGAGCTTGTACCAGCGCATCGCCTCGCCGACCGCTTGGCCGGACTCGTTGACGAAAGTCGTTGGTTTCATCGCCAGCACCTTGTGCCCGTCGAGCAGGCCCTCGGCGACGAGCGCGTGGAAGCGCGCCCGCCAGGGCTGAAACGAATGGCGGCGGACAATCCCGTCCACCGCCATGAAACCGACGTTGTGTCGATGGTTCTCGTACTTCGGGCCCGGATTGCCCAGACCGACCAGAAGAAGCATCGGACCGTCCTTGTGCCGCGCCGGCGGTTATTTCTCCGACTTCTTCTCTTCCTTGTCGCCGTCGGCAGGGGCTTCGCCCTCTTCGCCCTCTTCGCCCTCTTCGCCTTCTTCGCCCTCGGCGCCCTCTTCGCCCTCTTCGCCTTCTTCCGGCTCGATCAGGTTGCCGTCCTCGTCGTAGAGAAGCTCTTCTTCCTCCTCGCCCTCCTGCTCGGCCGTGGTTTCCTCGGCCACCACGGTGGGTGCCGCGATGGTGGCGATGGTGAAGTCGCGGTCGGTGATCGTCAGCTCGACGCCCTCGGGCAGGGTGACGTCGCTGATGTGCACGCCGTCGTTGATCTCGAGCCCGATCAGGTCGATCTCGACCGACTGCGGGATATTGTCGACCTGGCAGTGCATCTCGATTGCGTGACGCACCACGTTCAAGACGCCGCCGCGTTTGAGGCCCGGGCTGTCGTCCTCGTTGACGAAGTTGCAGGGCACGTCGACCGTGACCCGCGTCTCGCCGGTGACGCGCAGGAAATCCACGTGTTCGGCGTCGTCGGTCACCGGATGGAACTGCACGTCGCGGGGCAGCACGCGCTCGGTGTTGCCGCCGACATCCATCTCGTAGACGGTCGCGAACAGGGCCCCGGATTCGAGCTCGTTGACGATGTGGAGGGGGTCGACCGAAATCAACACCGGGTCCTGTTTGCCGCCATAAATCACGGCCGGTACCCGGCCGGCGCGCCGTGTCGCCCGGGCTGCCCCCTTGCCGGCCCGGTCGCGCGCCTCTGCCGTCATAACGTTGGCGTCTGCCATTACATTCTCCTCGAATAGGCCTTGCGGCGCCGACCTCCAGGGGTGCCGTCGCCGTCGCGTCTTCGCGGGCGGTGAAATACCCTTTCGGGCCGGGTTAGTCAAACAGACTGGAGACCGATTTCGAGTCGGCGATGCGCTTGATCGCTTCGGCCATAAGGGGCGCGATGGTGATCTGGCGGATGTTGTTGGTAACGCGCATCGCCTCGGTGGCGAGAATGCTGTCGGTCGTCACCAACATTTCCAAGGGCGAGGCGGAAACCCGCGCCACCGCACCACCCGAGAGAACCCCGTGGGTAACGTAGGCCACGACCGATTTCGCGCCGGCGTCCATCAGGGCGATCGCGGCGTTGCACAGCGTGCCGGCGGAATCGACGATATCGTCGACCAGGATGCAGCGCCGGTCCTTGACGTCGCCGATGATGTTCATCACCTCGGACACGCCGGCCCGCTCGCGCCGCTTGTCGATGATCGCAAGGTCGGCGTCGATACGCTTGGCGATCCCGCGTGCCCTCAGCACCCCGCCGACGTCGGGCGAGACGATCATCAACTCGTCCTCGCCGTTCTTGAGCGTCTCCTGAATGTCCTTGGCGAACACCGGGGCCGCGTACAAATTGTCGGTCGGGACGTCGAAGAAACCCTGGATCTGGCCCGCGTGGAGGTCCATGGTCAGGACCCGGTCGGCGCCCGCGGTGGTGATCAGATTGGCGACCAGCTTGGCCGAGATCGGCGTGCGCGGTCCGGTCTTGCGGTCCTGGCGGGCATAGCCGTAGTAGGGCATGACCGCCGTGATCCGCCGCGCCGATCCGCGCTTCAGCGCATCGATCGCGACCAACAGTTCCATCAAATTGTCGTTCGCCGGATAGCTCGTCGACTGGATAACGAAAACGTCCTCGCCGCGCACGTTCTCGAGGATCTCGACGAACACTTCCATGTCGGAGAAGCGACGGACCGAGGCCTCGGTCAACGGCACTTCGAGGTAGGCGGAAATCGCCTCCGCCATCGCCTGGTTGCTGTTGCCTTGCAGGAGTTTCATGCAGCCCCTCGGGTCACCTGCGTCGCGGACGCGCCAAGCTATAACAAGGCCGTGGGATGCTGTAAACGGCCTAACGGGACCAGCGCGGAATCGCCCGGCGCACGGCCCCGGGCGGCCCTATCGGCCGCCCTACCGGCGGCCCGCGCGACGAGGCGGTCGGGACGGATCGTCGCTTTCGATTCGGCGCATCGCGGCGGCGACGCCGTCCGCCATCGCCGTCGCGATGTCGTAGGCAAGGCCACCCCAGAGCGTATCGAGCCGGCCGCCCGGCACCTCATTCTCCTGGTGCATGACGCCGATCTCCTTGCCGTCGCCGTCGCGCAGCGTCCAGGTGATGGCGACGCGGTCGCGCTTTCCCGCCGGGACGACCGAGACCTTGCCCTCGAGCCGGGCCAAGGCGGTCTCCGGATCGTCGGCGAGTGCTATGCCGGCGCGCTCGAGGACCGCGCGAAACGCCCGCGGCAACGCTGTGTTGCCATCGCCGGGGGCGCCCTCGACGCCGGCGATGAGGATTCCGGCGCGGCCGGATCGGACCGCCCGCGGCGCGTCGCCGCGCAGCAGGTAGACGACTTTGGGCGCGGTCGCCTCGACGATGCCCTGCATTACCGGATCGATCTCCGCCATCCAATCCCTGAGCACGACCCGGGAGCGACTTTCCAACGCGCCGAGCGATTTGTCCTCCCGGTCGGTCAGGCGCCAGGCGATGACCAGGTCGACCAGGACACCGTCGAAGTTCTCGAACCGCATGCGGCCTTCCATCAGGTAGGCGCGGTTCAGCGCGCCATCGGTGGTGGCGGCGATCTCGCGCCGGCGCAGCCCATCGGCCATCTTCTCCGCGAGTGGCCCGGCCAACTGGGGCGGCGCGTCCTCGACCGGGGCAACGACCAGGCCGCTTGGGTTGTCGAGTTTCAGGAGCGGATTGTCACGATCCTTCATGCCCGGCTTGAAGGGTTTGGGCAGCGGTCCACAGGCGGCTGCCAGCACCAGCACTGCCGCGAGGACGGTGAGGAGCGTGCGGGCGCTAGATGATGATGACGACACAGCCCACCACCAGGGCGATCAAGGTGAAGGCGAGGAGCTGGATGAGGAACGGCATCGCTCGTCAGCCCTCGAGCACGATCGCCGACAGGCCGCGGCCGTAATCGCCGCCGCCTTCGAGCGTGGTGCGGCGATAGCTGAAGAAATTCGCGTCGTCGGCGCAAGTATCCCGCGACAGGGGTTCGATGGCGGCGAGGCCGTGCGTAGCGAGCATCCGCGCGGCGCAACCCTGCAAATCGAACAACTGATGCCCGTCCTTGGCGGCCGCCTCGAAGAAGTTGGCGTTGGCCGGGTCGGCATCGAGGAAGGGGGTGGGGAATTCCGGGCCGACCTCGTACGACTTTCGCCCGATCGCGGGGCCGAGGGCGGCATGGATGCGGCGCCGCTCGGCGCCCAGCGCCTCCATCGCATCGAGGGTGGCCTCGAGAATGCCCGCCAGCAGGCCGCGCCAGCCCGCATGGGCGGCGCCGATGACGCCGGCCTCCGCGTCGGCGAACAGCGCCGGCAGACAGTCCGCCGTCAGGATGCCGAGCACGACGCCGGGCCGGTCGGCGACCATGGCATCCGCCTTCGGTGCCTGCTTGCGCGGCCACGGGCGCTCGACCCGCACCGCCTCGCGTCCGTGCACCTGGTAGACCGTGTTGAGGTCGCCCGCGTCGCCGCCCAATGCCGCCATCGCGCGGCGGCGGTTCTCTGTCACCCTGTCCGGGTCGTCGCCCGATCCGTAGCCGGTGTTGAGTGAGCTGTAGACGCCCTCGCTGACGCCGCCCTCGCGAGTGAAAAAAGCATGGCGCACGCCGGGCAGGGCGCCCAACGCCTCGGACGTCAGGTGCGGGACGGGGTCGGTCATCTCGGCGTCACAGTGCCCAACTCGCGGCGCGGGATCAAGCGGACGGGTGGGGTTCCCGGCGGGCGGCCAACTTGTTTTCGCCGAAATGAATGGCGATCGCAACTACCCCTCGAAGCCCGGCAGGGCGCCCAAGTCCGGATGGGCGATCGCCAGTGCCTCGAAAAGGGTGCCCATCCCGCCCGCCCCGATCAAGCGGGCCAGCGCCGCTGATATCTCGGTCGCCTGATCCGCCGTCGCGAGCAGCTTGTCCGCCCGGGCCTCGATGCCGAGCCGCCGCAACAGCACGCCCTGATCGACCGGGCCGTGGACGGCGGCGTGCGGCGAAGCGGCACGGGCGAGGGCAGCAAAATCCACATGCGCGGTGAGGTCCGCCGCGCCGGGATCGGCCAGCACCTCGGCAAAGGCGTGCCCGCGCACCGCCTGCAAGGTGTCACCGGCGGCGCTGGCGGCGTGGCCGTAATCGACGACCAACGCCGCCCCGCCATGGACCGCGATGCGCCGGGCTATCGCGGCGGCGATATCGTCGGCCATGGGTCGGGCTTCGGCGATGTCGCCCGTCTCTGCCGCTTCTCGTACGGAATCCGGGATCGATGCCTCGTCCACCGGATCGGATGAAATAGTGAAACAGAGGTTTCCGTCTGCCACGCCGACCATGCGCTCGCGCCAGCCGTCTTTGGTGCAAACGAACTGGCGGATCGGCAGGGCGTCGAAGAACTCGTTGGCGAGCAGCAGCAGGGGGCCGTCCGGTGCCTGCTCGAAGCGCTCGTGCCACTGGACCTCGATCTCGGCGAGGGTCTCCCGCTGGCGCTGGCGCAGCGCCGGGCTGGTCTCGACCAGGTGCACAGCGAGCGCCGCGCGACAGTCGGGCGCCGCCCGGTCGATCGCGCGCAACGCGTCGGCCATCAATGTGCCGCGGCCGGGCCCGAGCTCGACGAGATCGATCGGACTCGGCGATCCCATCATGTGCCAGACCTTGGCGCACCACAGGCCAAGCAACTCGCCGAACATCTGGCTGATCTCGGGGGCGGTGGTGAAGTCGCCGGCGCGGCCGAACGGGTCGCGGCCCATGTAATAGCCGTGCGCTGGATGGCCCAGGGCCTCGGCCATGTAATCGGCGACGGTGATCGGACCCTCGGCCGCGATGCGGCGACGCAGCAGATCGTCGAGCGGAGTCGCCATCCCCGCTATTGGCTGCCGACCGGCGTCCGGCGCAGCGCCCGATGGACCAGGTAGAGTCCGAACAACAGCAACGGAATACTGAGCCACTGGCCCATGGTGCTGCCGCCGGCGAGGAATCCGATCTGGACGTCCGGCTGGCGCACGACCTCGATCGCCATGCGGGCAACCGCGTAGCCCGCCATGAACAGGCCCGAGACCAGGCCCGGCCGCGCCAGTCCGCGCCAGGCATAGATCGCGGCGGCGAGCAGGGTGAACAGCAGCAGTCCCTCGAGCGCCGCCTCGTAGAGTTGGCTCGGATGGCGCGGCAGCGGTCCCGCGCGCGGGAAGACCACGCCCCAGGGGACGTCCGTCGTCCGGCCCCACAGCTCGCCGTTGATGAAATTGGCGATCCGGCCGAAAAAGATGCCGATCGGCGCGCCGGCGGTGACGATGTCGGTCAGGTTCAACAGCGCCAATCCGTGCCGCCTGGCGTAAAGCAGCATCGCCACCAGGACGCCGAGCAGCCCGCCGTGGAACGACATCCCGCCCTTCCACATCTGCGGAATCTCGATCGGATGGACGATGAAATAGCCCGGCTGGTAGAACGCCACATAGCCGAGCCGGCCGCCGAGGACGACTCCCAGGGTCGCCCAGAGCAGGAAATCGTCGATGTGCTCGCGGGTCACCGCATGGGGCGGCCGGGCGGTAAGGCGCAGGCAATAGCGCCAGCCGAGCACCAGCCCCGTGATATAGGCAAGCGCGTACCAACGGATGACGAGCGGGCCGATTTGGATCGCGACGGGGTCGATATCGGGGAACGGCATCGGCGCTCACCTGTAGGGATCGTTGGTCGCGAGGTAGTCGCCGATATACCGCGCGACCCCATCCTCGAGCGAGGTGAAGGGCCGGCCGTAACCGGCGGCGGCAAGCCGGTCCATCGCGGCCTCGGTGAAGTACTGGTAATGCTGGCGGATTTCGGGCGGCGTGTCGATGTAATGGATGTCCACCGGCCGGTCCATTGCCGCAAAACACGCGGTGGCCAAGTCGGTGAAGCTGCGCGCCTGGCCGGTGCCGCAATTGAAAATGCCGTTCACTTGGCGGTTGTCATGAAGCCACAGCATGACGTCAACGCAATCGCCGACCCAGATGAAGTCGCGCTTCTGGCCGCCGTCCTCGAATTCGGGGTCGTGCGAGCGGAACAACCGCACCTTTCCTTCCGAGGAAATCTGATTGAAGAGCTGGACCACGACGGAGCACTGGCCGCCCTTGTGATATTCGTTCGGCCCGAAGACGTTGAAGAATTTGAGGCCGGCCCATTGCGCGGGGCGCGGCCCGGCGTCGCCGAGCAACACCGCCTGCAGATCGAACAGTTGTTTCGACCAGCCGTAGGGATTGAGCGGTCTGAGATTGACGAGAACAGCCGGGTCGTTGTCGTCCTCGAAGCCCTCCGCGCCATTGCCGTATGTCGCCGCCGAGGAAGCGTAGATCAGCCGCCGCTCGCCCTCGGCGCACCAGCGCCAAAGACCCATCGAGACGCCGAAATTGTTTTCCAGCAGATGGTCGAAATCGGTCTCGGTCGTCGCCGACGAGGCGCCCATGTGGAACACCGTCTCGACATCCTCCCCGCTCTCCTCGAGCCAGTCGAACAGGTCCTCGGGCGCCACGATTTCGGCGACAACATGCTTTTCCAGGTTGCGGGCCTTCTCCTCGACCTCCAACCGGTCGCACACGACGACGGGGGTGTTGTCCCGCTCGGCGAGTGCGGCGACCAGGTTGGAGCCGATAAAGCCCGCGCCGCCGGTGACCAGGATCATGCGGTACCGCACCTCCCGTGGTGAAACCGCACTCCTTATAGGCGAGCCGCGCCGGACGCCGCAAGCGGGCTCGCCCTCGGTTGCGTCGCGGCCGGCCGGGCGTATATGGTTGGCCCGATCGCAGCAGCGACGAGGTGCCGGCATGCAAGTCGAAAATCGCCTTCTCGACGATCTGGCGCGAGTGGCGAGCGGCGCCTTCGGGGCCGTCTCGGGCGTGCGCGCGGAAATCGAGGAACTGTTGAAGCAGCGCTTCGAGCGCATCCTCGTGGACGCCGACATGGTGCCGCGCGAGGAGTTCGAGGCGATCAAGGCGGTCGCCGTCAAGGCGCGCGAGGAGCAGGAGAAGCTCGAGAAGCGGATCGCGGCGCTCGAGGCCGCGATCGGCGGCAAGACCAAAGCGAAGCCCAAATCTCGCGCCAAAGCCAAGCCCGCGTCGCCAAAGAAGGCCACCAAGCGGTCGGCCGGAAAGGCCCGCAAGAGCTGATCGCATAGCTCGAAGGGCCGGATTTCCGCGGTTTTTTCGCGAGTCAATTCTTCACTTGCTTCCCTGGACTCTCTTAGGGCAATCTACATCTTGTGGTGAGGGTGGGGCTCTTACCACAAGATGTCGTGGTCGTGGGGTTTTTCTCGAATAGACGCGACTCGGCAGCAAATGACCGGTGAACGGACGTATTGGATGGCGCCCCGGCGTCCGGGACATAAAGGGGAGGGCCGATAAAATGGCCACTGCGTCGGTCGATCTCGAAAGCGTTTCCAACAACCCCCTCGATCTTCTCGAAGAACTCGTCGCCGCGAACGAATGGCCGTTCGACCGGTCGAGCCGGGACGAGATGGTGGTCGAGGCTTCGGGGCGCTGGTGCGACTATCGGCTTTACTTCGTATGGCGGGCGGATGTCAGTGCGCTCTACTTCACCTGCGCGTTCGATTCCCGGGTGCCCGAGGAGAAACGTCCCGAGGCTGTCGAACTTCTGGCGCTCGCCAACGAAAAGCTGTGGCTCGGTCATTTCGACCTGAGCTCCGAGGACGGACTGCCGATGTTCCGCTACACCGTGCTGACGCGCGGCCGGCAGCGCCTCGGCGTCGAGCAGCTCGAGGATCTGGTCGATATCGCACTCTGCGAATGCGAGCGCTTCTACCCCGCCTTCCAGTTCGTCGTCTGGGCCGGCAAGGCGCCGCATGAGGCGGTTTCGATGGCGATCATGGATACGGTCGGCGAGGCCTGACGCCGGAGTTCGAACATGACCACGAGCATGGAACGGCCACTGCTTCTTGTCGGGTGTGGCAAGATGGGCGGCGCGTTGCTCTCGGGCTGGCTCGAGTCCGGCATCACGGCGGCCGGCGTCGAGGTGATCGAGCCGATGGGGGCCGCGGCGTTCGAGGGTAGGCCCGGCGTTACGATCCACGACGCGATCGACGGCCTCGCCGGCGATCTCGACCCCGAGGTCGTGGTGTTCGCGGTCAAGCCGCAGCAGATGGACGAGGCGGCGCCGCCCTTCAGTAAATTCGTTTCCCCTTCGACCGTGTTCCTGTCGATCGCGGCGGGCACGACCATCGCCTATTTCGAGGACCGGCTCGGGGCCGAGGCAGCGATCGTGCGGGCCATGCCCAACACCCCGGCGGCAATCGGCCAAGGGATCACCGTCGTCACCAGCAACGCCACCACGAACGACGCCCAGCGCGAGCTGTGCCGCGCGCTGGTGGCCGCCACCGGCGAGGCGGTGATGGTCGACGACGAAGGCCTGATGGACGCGGTGACGGCGCTGTCGGGCAGCGGCCCGGCCTATGTGTTCCTGTTGATCGAGTGCATGGCCGAGGCAGGGGTCCAGGCCGGACTGCCGCGCGACCTCGCCGAGCGGTTGGCGCTGGTCACGGTCGCCGGGTCGGGGCAGCTGGCGTTGACCAGCGACGCGCCGCCCTCGCAACTGCGCGAAAACGTCACCAGCCCCGGCGGCACGACCCACGAGGCGCTGCAGGTCCTGATGGCCGACGACGGTCTCCAGAAGATCATGACCGAGGCGATCGCCGCGGCGACCCGTCGCGGCCGCGAACTCGCGGGCTAACCACCAGCTATCACGACGGGCTTTGTATCCGCGGCGGTTCGGCGGATAATGCCCCCATGGCGACAGAAAACGCGCAGGAGCGACGGGTGATCGACGCGTCGCTCGACCTCGCCGCCGAGCAAGGCTGGCAGCGACTTAGGCTCGCCGGGATCGCCGCGGCGGCCGGCGTCTCGCTCGCCGATCTCCATGCGATTTTCCCCTCGAAGCCCGCGATCCTGGCCGGCTTCGTGCGCCGGATCGAAGCCCACGTGCTGGCCGGCGAGGTGCCGTTCGACGCCGAGGACACGCCGCGCGACCGGCTGTTCGAGGTCATGATGCGCTGTTTCGACGCCCTCGGCGGGCACCAGCGGGCGATCGCGAAGATCCTGCGCGACCTGCCGCTCGATCCGCTCGCGGCGCTGATGCTGGCACCGACCATGCTGCTCTCGATGGGTTGGACGCTGGAAGCCGCCGGGATTTCGTCGGCCGGACCGATCGGGGCGCTCCGGGCCAAGGGGCTTCTCATGGTCTGGTTGATGACGCTGCGCGTTTGGCTCGGCGACGACGGAACAGACCTCTCGCGCACCATGGCGGCGCTCGACCACAACCTCGCCCGCGCTGAGCGCCTGGCGAGCCTGTTGGAGCCCGCTCGACGCGCCCCCGATACGGAGTCCGAGCCTGCGCCGGCGGCCAAGCCCGCCGCCAAGCCGAAGGCGAAAGCCAAGGCCAAACCCAAGGCAAAGAAATCCACTGCCAAGGGTAAGTCGAAGGGCCGATCCACGGCTCGAAAAAGGCGGACCTAGGGCGGCACTTTCCAGAAAGTTTTTTAGCTGCCCGGCATAGGAGACGCGACATGGCGGAACAGGAATTTCCCCCGACCGCGACGATCGATTTCGACGACTTCCAAAAGGTGGAGGTCCGGGTCGGCACGGTGGTGCGCTCGGAACTCTTTCCCGAGGCGCGTCGGCCGGCGCTCAAGCTCTGGGTCGATTTCGGGCCCGAGATCGGCGAGCGCAAGAGCTCGGCCCAGTTGACCAAGCACTACACGCCGGAAGGCCTGGTCGGCCGTCAGGTCGCCGCCGTCCTCAACTTTCCATCGAAGCAGATCGGCAAGTTCATGTCGGAGTTTCTGGTGCTCGGCTTTCCCGATGACGATGGCGAGGTCGTGCTGGTCGGCGTCGACCATCCGGTCCCCAACGGCGGCCGGCTGTATTAGGACATCTCAATCTGTCATTCCCGGGACAAGCGGGAATCCACGCCTGGGAGCCCCGTATGGTATCGACAATCTGGATATGTGGCTCTCAGGCATGGATTCCGGATCGTCGCTGCGCGCCGTCCGGAATGACGATCATAGGGCTCAAAGTGGCAGGTTGACGCGGGCGCGGACGCCGCCGTGTGGCGAATCCTCGATCTCGATCTCGCCGCCGTGGGCGCGCGCCACGTCGCGCGCGATGGCGAGGCCGAGGCCGGTGCCGCCGGTCTCCGGGTTGCGCGACCGGTCGAGCCGGTAGAACGGTCGGAACACGTTCTCGCGCTCCTCGATCGGGATGCCGGGCCCGTCGTCCTCGACGGTGATCTCGATGCCGTCGCCCCGGCGGCCGGCCCGGACCCAGACATGGCTGCCGTAGCGCCCGGCGTTGGCGATCAGGTTGTCGAGACAACGGCCGAAGGCATTCGGTTTCAACGACATATGGAACTGACCTTCGATATGCAGGTCGATCTCGGCCCCGTTGCGTTTCCAGGCCGACACCGCGTCGGCGATCAGCGCGGCAAGGTCGATCTCCACCGCCTGCTCGTCCCCTTCGCCGCGGGCGAAGGTGAGGTAGCCCTCGACCATCTTCTCCATCTCGGCGACGTCGGCTTTGAGTTCGGCGACCTCGGGCCCGTCGCCCAGCATCGCGAGTTGCAGGTTCATCCGCGTCAGGGGCGTGCGCAGGTCGTGGCTGACGCCGGACAGCATGTCGGTGCGCTGGCGCATCTGGCGGCTGATCCGCTCCCGCATCCGGTTGAACGCGGTCGCGGCGAGGCGAACCTCGGTCGCGCCCTCGATCTTGAAGTCGCGGATCTCGCGGCCCTTGCCGAAGCCGTCCGCCGCGGCGGCGAGGCGCCGGATCGGTCGCACCTGGTTGCGCATGAAGATCGAGGCGACCGCGAACAACACCAGTGACGTGCCGACCATCCACAGCACGAAGATATAGGTCGTCGAGCTGAACAGACGCTTGCCGGGTGCGACCACGGTCAGCACCGACTTCGGCAGCTGGATGTCGATGATGACCTCGGTCTTGAACGACGAGGTGTCGATCTGGAACGGTTTCTGAACCCTTTCGTGCAGCGAGAAAGCAAGCGTCTTGTCGAGGATGCCGCCGTATTCGATCTCGGTGTTGGGCAGGATCTCGCCCGGGCTGTACACCATCTCGAGGCCCATATGGCCGCGCGCCAACTCGAACAGTTGCGCCCGGCGCGCCGCGCTCGGGTCGCGCCGCATCTCCTCGACGATCAGCGCGATGTCGCCGGAGATGGAGTTGGCCAGCCGCCTTGTGATGGTGTCCCAGTGGCGGTCGAAGAATATCCAGGTCGAGACGATCTGCAGCAGGATCAGCGGAATGACGATGATCAGTAGCGAGCGGCCGAACAGCGATCGCGGCAGGAACTGTTTGATGAAGACGCGTGGATGCACGGGTTCCTAACCTCGATCGGGCTGCAGCACGTAGCCGCGGCCGCGGATCGTTTGCAGGTAGCGCGGCGCCTTTGGGTCGGGCTCGATCTTGCGCCGCAGGCGCGCGACCTGGACATCGATGGTCCGCTCGCCGCCGTCGACCTTGCAGCGCCGGGCCAGTTCCTCTCGGCTCAGCACCCGGCCCGGGTTCCGCGCCAGCACGCCGAGCAGACTGGATTCGGTCGTCGTGAGCCGCACCGCCTCATCGCCATTGAGCAGCATTCCGCGGTCGAGGTCGAGCTCGAGGTCTCCGAACCGAATGTTGTCGGTGGTCTCGGCGGGTTCCGGCCCGGCCCGGCGCAGCACCGTGCGAATCCGCAGCAACAACTCGCGCGGCTCGAACGGTTTCGCCAGATAGTCGTCGGCGCCCGCCTCGAGCCCGTCGATCCGCGCCTCGACCTCGCCCATAGCGGTCAGCATCAGGATCGGCACGTCTTCGGTCTGGCGTAGGGACCGCGCCAGCTCCAGGCCGTCCTCGCCCGGCATCATGCGGTCGAGCACGAGCAGGTCGAAGGCCATCGATTCCATCTGTTGGCGGGCGGCGGCGGCGTCCGCCGCGACGGTGATCCGGAAGCCGTTGTCGGAGAGATACTTGCGCAACAGCTCGCGCAGCCTGCTGTCGTCGTCGACGACCAGGATGTGCGGCGCCTCTCCGCTATCGATTTCGGCCGTGTATCCCATCCACGATTTACCCCGATGATGGCGGTCGGGCGGCCAACCCTAACGCCGTGGTGGCCCGCTCCGCTCGAAGCGGTCGCGGTCGCCGTCCGACGACATGACGCCGAGCATCACCTTGCGGAACCCCTCGACCGCATCGGCGCCCGCCTCGCGATAGGCACGGGCAATACGCTCCCGCTGGTTCTGCGTCAACTGGCGTTCGAGCTCGCGCCCCTTCTCGGTCAGCTCCAGGAGCCGCTGGCGCCGGTCGCGGGTGCCCTGTCGCTGGGATATGAATTCTTCCCGTACCAACTGGCCGAGCACCCGGCTCAGGCTTTGCTTGGTGATCTTGAGGATGTTCAACAGGTCCGAGACAGCCATCCCCGGGTAGCGGCCGACGAAATAGATCACCCGATGGTGCGCACGGCCGAACTTGTACTTGGCGAGGATCGTATCCGGCTCGGACGTGAAGTCGCGATAGGCGTAAAACAACATCTCGATGCCTTGGCGCAGCTCCTCGTCGCGCAGGAACAATGGATTGGCATGCGGCCGCGGCGGCATCTTGGCTTGCGAAGTTATGTCAGTCATGTTGACATATATGCCTTCAAATGTTACATCGCGCAAGCCTCGCGTGACAGAAAGTGACAATCCGGCGCGTGTGGGGCTAAGATTTGAAAAGCCAAGACGAACAATAATCTAGGCCCGCAAGGGGCGGTTTTGGACCCTTTCCGCGGGTTTTTTGGAGCCGACTGCGATGGACATGATCCCCTTCGACAATCGCCCGGGACACATCTGGTTTGACGGTGAAATGCTGCCGTGGGCCGATGCCAAAGTGCACGTTCTCTCCCACGCCTTGCATTATGCCTCGGCGGTGTTCGAGGGCGAACGCTGCTACAACGGGCAAATCTTCAAGCTGCGCGACCACACCGAGCGCCTATTGTTTAGCGCGCGCACGATGGACTTCGAAATTCCCTATACCGCCGACGAGATCGACGATGCGTGCAACGCGGTCGTCGCCGACCAGGGCATTTCGGAAGGCTACGTCCGTCCGCTCGCCTGGCGCGGTGCCGAGATGATGGGGGTTTCGGCCCAACTGACGAAGATCCACGTCGCCATCGCGGCCTGGGAGTGGCCGGCCTATTTCTCGCCCGAGGCCCGCATGCAGGGCATTCGCATGCAATGGGCCAAGTGGCGGCGGCCCGACCCGGCGACGATCCCGTGTCAGACCAAGGCGACCGGGCTCTACATGATCTGCACGCTTTCCAAGCACGCGGCCGAGGCGGAGGGCTATTCCGACGCCCTGATGCTCGATTACCGCGGCTTCATCTCTGAGGCGACGGGCGCCAACATCTTCCTGTTGATCGACGGCAAGCTGCATACGCCCACACCCGACTGCTTCCTCGACGGCATCACCAAGCGCACGGTGATGGACCTCGCCCGGGCGCGCGGGATCGAGATCATAGAGCGCCACATCAAGCCCGAGGAGCTGGCTAAGGCTTCCGAGTGCTTCCTGACCGGCACCGCGGTCGAGGTGACGCCGATTTCCGAGATCGGCGAGTACAGCTTCACCCCGGGCGAGGTCACCAAGGCGCTGATGGAGGATTACGACGCCGAGGTGCTGCGGCCCAACAAGGACACCGCCCTCGTCAGCACCAGCGCGGCGTGAGGTCCCGGACGTCGGTCGCGCCATGAGCCAGGTTCCGCGAAAACCCGACGGCGTGGTGCGTGTCGTCCACCTGACCGACCTGCATATGCGCCAGGCGCTGCCGGGCTCGGCCGAGGGCGCCGAGCGGCTGTCGCGCGAGGTTCCCGCGGCGCTCGGCCGGCTCGAGGCTAAATTCGCCGATTGGACGCCCGACGCCATCGCCATGACCGGCGACCTGCTCGATATTCCGGCGGTGCTCTACGGCGGCGTCGAGGGACTCGATCCCGTGATCGACGCCGCGACCACGGCCGCGGCCGAGGAAGATTATCGCTGGATGTTCGGCTGGCTCGAAGGCACCGGCCTGCCCTATGCGGCGATCCCCGGCAACCACGACCTGGAAGACGTGTTTCAACGCGTATTCCCCGGCCCCGGGGTTAATGCGGCGGCCGGCCTCCGTTTCGTCCGCTTCTTCGACGTGGTAGACGGGGAGATGAGCCCGGTCCGGACCGCAGCGGGCGCGCGGCTGATGGACCAGGTGTTGGGCGATCCGGCCCATAATGGGCCGCAGGTCCACCTGCAGCACTACATCCTGGCACCGGATGTGTTCGCCAAGAACAAGCACTACACCTATCAGGTCGACGGCGCCTACACCGCGGCGATCGAGGCCTCGGGCCGCGTGCGCTGCACGCTTTCGGGCCACCACCATCCGGGGGCCCTGGCGGAAGGCGCCGGGGGCGTGGTCTATTCGACCGCGCCGGCCTTCGGCGAGGCGCCGTTTCCGGTGCGGCTGATGGATATCGATCCCGCCGCCGGCGCCGAGCACCCGGTCTATGTGATCGACGCCAGTGTAGATTGAGGTGGAATCGTTGGCTGGTCTAAACTTTACCGGCCCCAGATTTGACTCGGTTTCGGCCGAGTTCCTATACAAAGGCGATACGGTTTGCCTCGGAGCCCCACATGGTCCGCATGACCGACCTGCCGGACTACGAGCGGGAGTACCTGCTCGAGGTCCCGTGCCCGACCTTCGATAGCGATCCCTGGGTCGCGGGGCCGCCCGTGGCCGAGCGCCGCGTCGCCATCATCTCGACCGCGGGGTTGCAGCGGCGCGAGGACCGGCCCTTCGTGCGCGACGACGCCGACTACCGGGTGTTCCACAAGGACACCGATTCCGCCGACATCGTGATGAGCCACGTCTCGGTCAATTTCGACCGCACCGGCTTCCAGCAGGACCTCAACGTCGTGTTCCCGGTCGAACGCTTGAAGGAGCTGGAGGCCGAGGGCGCGATCGGCTCGGTCGCCGACTACCACTACTCGTTCATGGGCTCGACCACGCCCGACGACATGGAGCCGCTGGTGCGCGAGATCGCCGGCTATCTCAGGGAGGACTGCGTCGACGCGGTGCTCCTGGCGCCGGTTTGACCCCGCTGCACGTGCGCCGTGAGCGCACTCGGCCATTACCTTGAGGAAGAAGGCCTGGCGACGACCCAGATCAGCCTGGTGCGGCCGCACACCGAGAAGATTCGCCCGCCGAGGGCGCTCTGGGTGCCGTTCGAGCTCGGCCGGCCGATCGGCGCCCCGGGCCATCCCGAATTCCAGAAGAAGGTCATGCGGGCGGCGCTGGCCCTGTTGGAACGCGACGCGGGGCCGGTGCTGGAGGATTTCCCGGAAGACGCACCGGCCGATGCCGGGCCGTCGGCCGAGGGCGAGGGCTGGGTCTGCCCGGTGGCGCTCGGCGCGCCGCCCGGCCTCGACGCCGAGCCCGGCAGTCTCGCCGCGGCCCTGGCCCGCGAAATCCACCAGCTGACGCCGTGGTACGATCTCGGCCGCGAGGCCCGCGGCGGGCGCACGACCTTCGGTCTCGCAGGCCTCGGCATCGAGGCCGTCGGCGGCTTCGTCACCTCGTTCCTCGACGGCGAACGGCCGGACAATCCGAGGCCGGAGATCGAGCTCGGCGACGTGCTCAAGCTCGCGATCGAGGACTTGAAGAATTATTACTTCGAGGCGAGCAACGCCCAACCGGGCAAGACCGCCGGCAACGCCGAACTGCAGGAATGGTTCTGGAACGAAACGACGGCCGGCGAGATGCTACGGGTGCTGCACCCGGTGATCATGGAAAGCGACGATTCGCGAATCCGGTTGTTGGGTGAGAAGGCCCTGATCCCGCGGCGTCAGAAGAACCGCGCCAAGCCCGAGGCGCCGCGCAAGGCGTCTTAGGCGATCGTCAGCACGCCGCCCGGATGATGATCTCGACCTTCCAATCGGGATGCGCCAGCTTGGCTTCGCAGCAGGCCCGTCCCGGCGGGTTGTCCGGGTCGATCCAAGCGTCCCACACGGCATTCATCTCGTCGAACTTGGACATGTCGTTGATCCAGATTTCCGCCGCCAACAGTTTCGATTTGTCGGTTCCCACTTCGGCCAAGTAGCGGTCGATCTTGTCGAGAATCTGTTGCGTCTGGGTCGCCATGTCCGCATCGCGGTCGTCGCCGACCAGGCCCGCAAAATAGACCGTGTTTCCGTGGACCACGATCTGGCTCATGCGCGGTCCCTTGTGGCGTCGCTCGATTGCCATGCTGCCCTTCCCTGTACGCGTTTTCTGATTTGCATTTTTTTGACGCCGGCAGTTTGACCTCTCGAAACCCCGTTGTCGATGCATCGCGGCAAGGTGATGGGCGGTTAACCGAATCTTCACGCCTAAGGGGCACAAAAGATGTGGTTTTTCCAATGGCTACCCATGCCGGCTCTTGCCGACGGCGGCGGAGAACGCGTGGGAGGGGACCAGGGCAACCGAGCCTTATGAGCACGATTTCCGGCATATCACGTTTTTGGCCTTGGTCGGCATCAAAGAGCGGGGCGCCGCTTGACGAACGCCGACTGGCCGGCGAGTTGGAGCGGGCGGAACAAAGCCTGCGTCTGATCGTCGACAACGTGGCGGAAGGCCTGATCACGATCGACGAGACCGGACTCATCGAGTCGTTCAACGCCTCGGCCGAAAGGATGTTCGGATATTCAGCCGAGGAGGTGATCGGGCGAAACGTCTCCTTGCTCATGCCGAATCCCCATCGGGACGCGCACGACGGTTATATCAAACGCTATCTGGAGACCGGTCAGGCAAGGGTTATCGGCTCGCGTAGCGAGGTCGTGGCCCGGCACAAGGACGGTTCGGACGTGCCGGTGGAACTGGCGATTGGCGAGATCCGGGCCGGTGGCACGGTGCGGTTCGTCGGTACGGTTAGCGATATAAGCGACCGCAAGCGGACCGAAGCGACGTTGCGCGCGAGCGAGGAGAACTTCCGCGAGCTGATCGAAGGCGCGCTGCACGGCGTCCTCGTTCATCGCGACGGGAAACCACTGTTCGTCAATCAGGCGCTCGCGGACAACCTGGGATACGAAGGTCTCGACGAAATTATGGCGCTCGAGTCGATCGAATCGTTTTACGTTCCCGAGGAACGGGCGCGGCTAAGGGGCTATCGCGACGCCCGCTTGGCCGGCGAGGAGGTGCCCGATACCTATGAATTCCGGGCGCTGCGAAAGGATGGCACGGAAGTCTGGTTGCAAACGTCCGTTCGGATCGTGATCTGGCATGGTGAACCGGCGATCCAGCACTGGTACACAGATCTCACCGAACGCAGACAGGCCGCGCAGGCGACGCGAACGGCGCAACAGCGCCTGAACGATGCAATCGAAAGCCTGCCGGTCAGCTTCGCCTTATTCGATGCCGACGACCGCCTGGTGGTTTGCAACGGCAACACGCACGACTTGCTGGGCTGGAATCCGGACCTCACGGTTCCCGGCGCGCGGTTCGAGGACTTATTGCGCGACGTAGTGGATCGCGGGCAACTCGCCGACGCCATCGGTCGCGAGGAGGAATGGATCCAAAGTCACATGAAGCGCCACCGGGCGGCCAACGAGCCGTCAGAGACGCGGCGCGCGGACGGGCGCTGGGTCTACGCCGTCGAGCAAAAGACCTCCGACGGCGGCACGATTGCGGTCCGCATCGACATCACCGAACGAAAACAGGCCGAACAGCTTGCTTTCGAGAACGAGACGCGGTTCCGCGCGATCATGGAAAACGTCGTCGATGGCATCATCATGATCGACGAGACGGGAACCATAGAGCTTCTCAATCCAGCGGCCGAAAATATCTTCGGATGCGCGGCGGACGAGCTCATCGGCCGAAACGTGCGAATCCTAATGCCCCAGTCGATCGGCAAACACCATGATGGGTACCTGGGGCGATTCCTCGATACAGGTGAAGCCAAAATAATCGGCATCGGACGCGAGGTCGAAGGCCAGCGGAAGGACGGGTCCACGGTGCCATTGGATCTGGCGATCGGAGAGATGTCTTTCGGCGGTCATCGAAAGTTCATCGGGATATTGCGCGATATCACCGAGCGAAAGACCGCCGAACAGAAGCTGCATACGGTGATCGAGAACCTGCAGGAAGGGTTCGGTCTCTACGACGCCGACGACCGGCTGTTGATTTGCAACGACGAGTACCGGCGCCCGCACTACCCGGCCAAGGATATCCTGAAACCCGGGATGCGGTTCGAAGACCTGATGCGAGTGCATATCGAGGCTGGAAGTATCGCCGACGTCGAAGGCGATGTCGAAGACATCCTCGCCGAACGGATGGAGATGCACCGCAATCCGAAGGGCCAGTACATTCGCGAGCTCGACGACGGCACCTCGTACGTCATCAAGGAAGCCCGGACCGCCGACGGTGGCTATTTCGTCACCCAAACCGATATCACCGAGCTCAAGCGTGCGGAAAAGGTCCTCGAGCGCCATGCCAAAGAGCTCGAACGCTCCAATGCCGACCTCGAGCAATTCGCCTACATCGCCTCGCACGATTTGCAGGAGCCGCTGCGCAAGGTCCAGGCCTTCGGCGATCGCTTGCAGTCCAAATACGGCGAGACGCTGGGCGAGCAGGGACGGGACTACATCGAGCGCATGCAGTCGGCGACCAACCGTATGCAGACCTTGATTACCGACCTGCTGAAATTCTCCCGGGTCAATTCAAAGGGAAAGCCCTTCAAACCTGTCGATCTCGGCAGCGTCGTCGACGAGGTCGTCGAGGATCTGGAACTGCAGATCAGGGAAACCAAAGCCGACATCAAGGTCGCCGACCTGCCGTCGATCGAGGCCGACCCGCTGCAGATGCGTCAACTGTTGCAGAACATGATCGGTAACGCCCTCAAATACCGCCGCGACGACGTGACGCCCGTCGTCGAGGTCGACGCGGGATTGGTCAAGAACGGTTCCGACCAGGAGATGTGCAAGATCGTCGTCAAGGACAACGGGATCGGTTTCGACGCCAAGCACTCGGAGCGGATATTCGGCATCTTCCAGCGCCTTCACGGCCGCGGCCAATACGAAGGCACCGGCGTCGGTTTGGCGCTATGCCGCAAGATCGCCGAGCGCCATGGCGGCACGATCAGCGCAATCGGACGCGGGGGCGAAGGCGCGATTTTCATCGTCACCCTTCCCACGCGGCTTCCCAACAGCGAGGCAAAGCGAAATGTCTGACAATGCAACTGCCATCACTATTTTGATCGCCGACGACGACCCCGACGACCGGTTGCTCATCCGCGACGCGTTGGAGGACAGCCGGCTCGCCAACGACATCGACTTCGTCGTCGATGGCGAGGACTTGATGGACTATCTGAACCGAGCCAACGGGTATGAAAGTCTGAACGGCAAGTCGCTGCCGGGGTTGATCCTGCTCGACCTCAACATGCCGAAGAAGGACGGCCGCGAAGCGTTGAAGGAAATCAAGGCGAGCGACAGCTTGAAACGCATTCCCGTGGTGGTGCTGACGACGTCCAAGGCGGAAGAGGACATCTACCGGACCTACGATCTCGGCGTGAATTCCTTCATCGTCAAACCGGTCACGTTCGAGAAGCTGGTTAAGGTGATGCGCACGGTGACCGACTACTGGACGCAGATCGTTCAATTGCCGCCACAGGCCGCGTGAGGAAAGGATCGTTGGGTGAATCACCGAACATTCTTTTGATCGAGGACGACGAGGACGATTACCTCCTCGCCCACGACCTGCTGAGCGAGGTGTTCGGCAACCAGCTCCGGTTCGAATGGGCGAACAACTGGCAGGCTGGTCTCGAGGCGATCTCCAGCCGTAAACACGATGTATGCCTGATCGACTACCGGCTCGGCCAGCGCAGCGGGCTCGACATCATCCGCGACGCGGTCGAGCAAGGTTCGTCGATACCCTTTATCCTGCTTACCGGCCAGGACGATCGCGAGATCGACCTCGAGGCGATGGAGGCGGGCGCCACCGACTATCTGGTCAAGGGCCAGATTTCGGCGCCGCTGCTGGATCGCGCGATCCGGTATTCGATCGAACAGAAGAAGGTGGAAACGCGCCTTGCCAACATGGCGCGCTACGACGAGCTCACCGGTCTCGCCAACCGCACGCTGTTCCGCTCCCACCTCGTCGACTGCATTTCGCAGACCAAGCGCAACGGCAAGGTCGGCGCCCTCCTGCTGCTCGATTTGGACAACTTCAAGGACATCAACGATTCGCTCGGCCATCCGGCCGGCGACTTGTTGCTGAAAGAGGTTTCCGTCCGGCTCGCCGAGGGGGTCCGCGAGTCGGATTTCGTCGCCCGCCTTGGCGGCGACGAATTCGCCGTTATCGCGACCAATCTGAACGATACCGGCGGCGCTTCCGTGTTGGCGCGCAAGATCATCGAGGAGATGGTCGATCCGGTGAACATCGACGATTGGGACGTGTTCACCAGCACCAGCATCGGCATCACCATGTTCCCGCAGGACAGCGCCGATCCCGACCAATTGCTGAAGAACGCCGACATGGCGCTCTACCACGCCAAGAACAACGGCCGCGGCAAATTCCAGTTCTACAACGCGGAGCTCAACGCACGGGCGCAGAAGCGCAAGGAAATGGAGGCCGACCTGCGCCAGACCCTCGAGGAGGGCGGCTTCTCGCTCCACTTCCAGCCCAAGGTCAATCTGCTCGACGGGCGGGTCGTCGGAGTCGAGACGCTGTTGCGTTGGCCGCATCCCGAGCAAGGCATGATCCCACCCGACGAGTTCATCCCGGTCGCCGAGGTGACTGGCCTGATCGTGCCGATCGGCGATTGGGTGTTGCGCGCCGCCTGCGCCCAGCACGCCGCCTGGCGCGACGAGGGACTGCCGCCGATCCCCGTCGCGGTCAATCTGTCGGCGGTCCAGTTCAAGTCACCCGGGTTGATGGACGTGGTGGTCCAGGCGTTGGGGGACTGGAATATCGAACCGACCGACCTCGAGCTCGAGATCACCGAAAGCATGATCATGGACAATCTCGATCTCACGACCGAGATGTTGCATCGGCTGCACGGGCTCGGCGTGCGCCTCGCGATCGACGATTTCGGCACCGGTCACTCCTCGCTCGCCTACCTCAAGCGATTCCCGATGGATTGCCTCAAGATCGACCGATCCTTCGTGCGCGACATCGTCGACGATCCTGACGACGCGGCGATCGCAACGACGATCGTCACCCTTGCCAAGCATTTGCGGCTGGGCGTCGTCGCCGAGGGGGTCGAGACCGAATCCCAGCTCGAAATACTGCGCCGACAGGGTTGCGAGGAAGCGCAGGGCTATTTCTACAGCCGGCCGTTGCCACCGAAAGACTTCGCGGACTGGTATCGCGACTACCAGCGGCGCATAGAGGTGCAACCCAAGACGATTTCGATGATCCGGCGGGCGGCGGCGGGTCCGTAACGCCGCCGGCAGGGATCACGCGAAGGTCGGCTTGTCCTTCGCGTAGTGCTTCTCCATCAACGGGCGATAGGTCGCCATCAGCTCGCGGTTGATGCCGGTGTCCGGCCGTTGGG
Organism: Alphaproteobacteria bacterium; assembly: GCA_030743445.1. Classification (GTDB taxonomy): domain Bacteria; phylum Pseudomonadota; class Alphaproteobacteria; order UBA8366; family UBA8366; genus JASLSL01. Next base: position 17,333 of record JASLSL010000203.1, on the reverse strand, counting down.
CCGGCGGCAGCATCGGCTCGTAGACCACGTCGCCGATCTCTTGCGAAAAAGTTTCCTTGGCCCGCTCGACCAACTTCGGGTCGGCGAACATGTCGGCGACCGCGGCGGCCAGAACCTGGGCGCCCGCGACGGCGCCCTTGTGGGCGATCGAGGTCGCCAGCGCCGAGCCCGCCGACCAGTGGTGGAACGCGACGTTGGGCACGTTGGCGGGGAACCAAAGCCGTGCCATCGGCACCTTCCACGAGACGTCGCCGCAATCGTTGGCCGCCGGGATTTGCGCCGACGGACCGGTGAGGGGCGTGACCTCGCGCTTCAACCCTTCCTCCTCGCCGCCGCAGGCCTTTTGCAGCGCCCGGGCCAGTTCGTGCTCCTCCTCCGACCATTCGGGCATGCCGACGAGGTCGATATTGTGCTGTACGATCTCGGCCATGGTCTGGTTGGCGCGGACCGGCCAGACCGCCGCCTTGATTTCGATTTCCATCTCGGTCTTGGTCATCAGGGCGGCACCCTCGGCGATCTTCCCGGCGTGCTCGAACAGCTCGCGGGCACCGGCCGCGTCGGGCGCGCGGAAATACCACCACACCGCCGCCCGGGCCGGAATGACGTTGGGCTGCTCGCCGCCGTCGGTGATCACCCGCTGGCAATTGGTGCCGGGCTGCATGTGCTCGCGGAACTGGGCCATGCCGGTGTCCATCAGGATCACTGCGTCGAGCGCATCGCGCCCGCGCCACGGGTACATCGCCGCGTGCGCGGTCTCGCCGTGGAAGATGAATTCGGCGGAAATCACCGAAGTCTGCAGCACCCCGTACTCGGTCGAGAACTCGCCCCAGATATGGGCGTGGAAGGCCGCGTCGACGTCGTCGAAATGGCCGTCGCGCACGTAATAGGGCCGGGCCAGGACTAATTCCTCCGCCGGTGCGCCGAAGATCTTCAGCGTGCCGGCGATGCCGTGTTCCTCCATCGCCCCCTTGAGCGCGAGCGCGGCGCCGACCATCACCGCCGCGTTGGCGTTATGGCCCTCGCAGTGGCCTGGGGCGCCGGGCACGATCTCGCTCTGCTCGGTGGCGCCGGACTGTTGGGAGTTGCCCGGATTGCCGTCGTATTCGCAATGAATCGCGATCACCGGCGCGCCCGAGCCATGGGTCGCGAGGAAGCCGGTCGGAAAGCCGGAAATGCCACGCTCGACCTCGAACCCGCCATCCTCGAGGATCCCGGTCATCAGCGCCGCGGTCTCGAACTCCTGCATGCCCGGTTCGCCGAACGAGAAGATCGCGTCACCCAATTGCGCGATGGCCCCCGCATTGCGCTCGATATAGTCGAGCACGAAGCGCTTTCCGGGACCGACGTTGCTGTCTTTGGCCATCTTTCGAACCTCCTGGTTTCCGGTCAATCGGACGCTTCACCGGTCTCCCGATCGATCGCCGCGGCGGCGCGGAGCAGCCCGTCGAGCCGGCTCGCGATCGCGCGGTGCCGACGAGGCAGGATATCGAGGATGCCGATGCGGCGGAAGGTGCGGCGGACAGTCGGCTTCATGCCGACGACGAAAACCGATTTGCCGCGGTCCTGGACCTGGACGATGACGTCCTCCAAGGCGATCGACGCGCTCGAATCCATCAGCGGTACGTCGGAGAGGTCGAGCACCAGCGCATCGAACCGGTCGGTCGTGGACAAACGCTGGTGCATCGCCTTGGCGGCGCCGAAGTTGATCGGCCCCCCAAGCACGAACAGCATCAAACGTCCCCCGGTCTGCTCCAGGATTTTCGATTCTTCGGCGGTCAGGCGCGCTTCCCCGGCATTGTCCGGCGTCACCTCCAGCATGCTGTCGACCTGGATGTCGGTCATCCGCTTGACCAGCAATAGGCTCGCCATCACGACGCCGGCCGCGACCGCGAGGATCAGGTTGACGAACACGGTGAGCGCCAACACCACGAGCATGAAGATCACGCCCTCGCGCGGCGCCCGCCGGATGCGCTTCAGATAGCTCCAGTCGATGATGTCGATGCCGACCTTGACCAGAATGCCGGCGAGCGCGGCGAGCGGGATATTGGCGGCCAGCGGCGCCAGGCCGAGCACCAGGGCGAGCAGAACCAACGCATGCAGCGCGCCCGAAATCGGGGTGCGGCCGCCGGCGCGGACATTGACCACGGTGCGCATCGTGGCGCCCGCGCCCGGCAGCCCGCCGATCAACCCCGCGACCATGTTGCCGATGCCCTGGCCGATCAGCTCGCGGTTGGAATCGTGGTGGGTCCGGGTCGCGTTATCGGCGATCAGCGAGGTCAGGAGGCTGTCGAGGGAGCCGAGGGTCGCCAGCACCAGGGCCGAGGTCACCATTCCCGGTAGAGCCTCGATGGTGAAGGATGGGCGGACCAGGTCGGGCAGGCCGGTCGGAACTTGGCCGAGAACCGGCGCGGCCCCGAACACCGTGAGGGCCAGCGCGGTCCCGACCCCGAGCGCGATCAGCACCGGCGGCACCAGGCGGGCGACCACCCGAGGCACGAACAGGACGAGGGCGAGCGTCGCGACGCCGACCGCCAGGGCGTCCGGCCGCAGGTTCGCGATGAAGCCGGGGATCTCCAGCATCGCCGCCAGCGGGCCGCCGGCGGGATTGGCGTGGCCGAGCAGCGGGCCGACCTGCAGGATGATGATGATGCAGCCGATCCCGGTCATGAAGCCCGAGATCACCGGGTAGGGCATCATGTTGACGTAGTGGCCGACGCGGAAAACGCCGAATAAAATCTGGAAAGCGCCGCCCAGCATGACGACGGTGAACGCCATGGCCGGATCGTGCGCGTACTCCAGGACGATCGTCGCCATCACCACGGTCATCGGCCCGGTCGGGCCGGATACCTGGGCCGGCGTGCCGCCGAACAGCGCGGCGAACAGGCCGACCGCTATCGCGCCATAAAGGCCGGCGATCGGACCGGCGCCCGACGCGACGCCGAAGGCGAGCGCCAGCGGCAGGGCGACGACCGCGGCGGTCAGGCCGCCGAAGATGTCGCCGCGCAGATTGTCGAGGCGAAAGCCGTGGATCAAGGTCGTCGCCACGTTCGCTCCTCAATCCGTCAGCAGTTGCGCCCGGAGATAGGCCACGTTGCACACTAGGCCGGGCAACAGCCACTGGAAGAGCCGGCACATCTCGACCACCTCATCCAAGGGCGCGTCGGCCGCCGCCGCCTCGCGCACCGCCGCCGAGGTGATCCCGCCGACGTTCGGCAACTCGCTCGCCACCGCGGCGAGCACCCGGTCGTGATAGGCCTGGCAGATCGCCTCGTGGGCCGCGCCGCCCGCGACCTGGCGCAGATCGCCCCAGGCCATGGCCCAATAGCTCGGCCAGCGCGCGAAGGCGCGGTAGTCGGTGTTGACGAAGGGGAGGCGCAGGACCGCCTTGACATCCTCGTAGACCGCCCGCGACGGTTCGTCCGCGTGGTGCGCCTCCATCAGCAGGAACGGGACCCGGACGTCGGGCGCGTGACGGCCCTCGAAGGGCGGCGCCTCGCCGCTTGCGGTCATCTCGCCGCCCTCGACCAAGAGGCGCGCGATGGTCGACATCACGGTGTAGGGAAAGTTGCCGTGCGAGAACACCTCGTTGACCTCGCGGATGCCGTCGATCTCGCGTGCGCCGTAGCCGTGATCCACGAGGCGCCGGATTATCGGTGGCGGGTCGAGGGCAGCGATTTCCGCCTCGACGAAGGCGCGGAGGCCGAGAAACGTCTCGACGAAGGGCCGGCTTCGCGCGAGCTCGCGGGTGCCTTGCCACAACACCTCGAAGAAGGTCGGGTAGTGGGCGTAGGCCATGGTGACCACACCCATCCACGGCACCTGGAAGACCGACTTCATATCGGCGTACCACTCGGCGCGCTGGCCTTCGACCGCGTATTCCGGCACCGGATGGATCGCCGGGATCGGGTCCGGCGCCAGGCGCGGCAGGTCGAAACGATCGTCGCTCACCGTTTTCCCCCCTCGTGTCGCCCGTCGTTATCCTCGCCGCCAGAGACTGGATGTCGACGCCGGGTCTCGCGGTGCAAAATGTAAACCCCGCTGCCGATCACCAGGCTGACCCCGGCCAGCGTCGCGGCGTTCGGAAGGTCGCCCCAGATGACGAACCCGAGCACCACCGCCCAGACCATGGTGAAGTACTTGAACGGCGCCACCAGCGTCGCCTCGGCGTTGCGGAAGCTCTCGATCACCATGAAATGGGCGGCGCCGACGAGGCAACCGCTCAACGCCATCATGCCGAAATCGCCCGGCGTCGGCAGCTTCCAGCCGAACGGCAAAGTGCAGAGCCCGGCCAGGATCACGCCGCTGGTGCCGGTCATCAGGATCGCGGTCGAGGATTCGTGCAACGTCATCCGCCGGGTCAGGATGTCGCGCAGGGCGCCGCAGATGGTGGCGCCGATCGGAAACAGCGCGGCCCACCGGATCGCCTCCGTGCCCGGCCGCAACATCACCAATATCCCGAGGAAGCCGGCCAAGACCGCGAGCCAGCGCCGCCATCCCACGCGCTCGCCCAACAGCGGCATCGCGAGTGCCGTCAGCACCAGCGGCCCGGTGAAGGCGAAGGCGATAGCGTCGGCCAGCGGCAGCTTGGTGAGGCCGGTGACGAACAGGAACGACGACGCCATCATGAACCCGGCGCGTGCCGCGTGGCCGCGCCACCAGTTGATGCGCAAAGCGGTCAGCCCGCCGTTACGCCACGCCAACAACGCGATCGGGATGAAGACGAAGATGCCGCGCAATGCCAGGACCTCGCCGACCGGATAGTCCCCGGTCAGCCACTTCGCGATGCTGTCGTTCATGGTCAGGAACAGGCCGCCCGACAGCATCAGGGCGATGCCCTTGCCCGGCGCCGATACGCGGGCGAGTTGCGCGGCACGTTGTTGGGAAGAGTCCGGCACCATACTCGCTAGATAAGCATGCCGAATGCGGTGCGTCTCGTCCTTAACGCGCCCGCACAAGTGATGTAGGATGATCCGGGGAGTGAAGTGGAGGAGATACCGGGGGCAAACATGAGGACTATTTTGGTGCCGCTCGAGGAGAGCGACGTCCTACCGTCGATTCTCGAAACCGCGCTGCAGGTGGCACAGCGCTTCAACAGCTATATCGAGGGACTCTACGAGCAGCCCAGCCTGACCGAGGTCGTGGTCGCGGGCGAAGGTCTCGGCGTGACGCCGCCCGATCTCGTGGAGACCTTCCAGCGGCAGGAGAGGGAACGCGCCGAGCGCGCCCACGAACTGTTCGAGGCGTTCATGAAGGAGAAAGGCGTGCCGCTCGACGGTGGTGCCGCGCCGCAGGACCATCCGACCGCCGGTTGGGTCGAGGAAGAAATCCCCGGGCGCGACCTGGTGGGAAGCCGCGGCCGGCTGTTCGATCTAATCGTCGTCGGCCGCCCGGTGCGTGGGTCGGCAACCCCGACGATGAGCCTTTTGGAGGCGGCGCTGTTCGAGACCGGCCGGCCGGTCCTGATCGCGCCGCCGAAGGCGCCCAACCGCATCGGGGCCAACGTCGTCATCGCCTGGAACGGCAGCGACGAGACCGCTCGCGCGATCACCTTCGCCATGCCGTTCATTCAAGGCGCCGACAAGGTCACGGTGCTGTCGGTCGAAAACGGCATGGTGCCGGGGCCGAGTGCCGCGGACGTGACGATCCATCTCGGCCGCAACGGGATCGACGCCGAGGCGATCGAGGTACCGGGGGACGGCCGGTCGCCCGGTGAGGCGACGCTCGGCGAGGCCCAGAAACTCGGTTGTGACCTGATGATCAAGGGCGCCTACACCCACAGTCGGTTGAGACAGATGATCTTCGGCGGCATCACCAGCCACATCCTCGACGCCGCCGAGGTGCCGGTCCTGATGGCGCATTAGCGGGAAGAGGTGCCAGGCACAAAATTTTGACCGTCATCCCGGACGGGTCCGCGAAGCGGGGCCGATCCGGGACCCATTCCGTTAAAATCACGAAGTGCTCTGCTGGTCCGCCGGTTTAACGGACTGGATCCCCGCGTTCGCGGGGATGACGAAAAAAAATAATAGCGACGGCCCCGCTCAGCGCGTCTCGCACCAGGCGCGCCACATCTCGCGGTAGGCGTCCTCGACAGCGGCCGCGTATTGCCGCCCGTCGCCGAGCGGCGAGGCGGCGAGGCGGTCGCGTAGGCCTGAACGAAGATCCTCCAGGCGAGCCGGATCCCCGGCGAGAGCAATCGCCATCTCGCGGTATTGCTCCGGCGATTCCGCGATCAGTTCCTCTAGGCCGATCGCGGTCAGGATCGCGGCGGAGACCCGCCCCGGCGTCGCCATCCCCAGCAATGTGACGACCGGGACCCCCATCCACAACGACTCCAGCGAGCTGACCCCGCCGCCGAGCGGGATCGGGTCGAGCGCCAGGTCGACCTCGCCATAGGCCTGGAGGTGTTCGCGCTGCGCCGTGCTGCCGGCGAGGCCGACCCGCGCCGGATCGATCCCGTGGGCCTTGAGGCGCGCGCCGAGACGCTCGCGATAGGCGCCGTCGTCGAGCGCCATTCCCTTCAGCACCAGGCGCGAGTCCGGCACCGCAAGGAGGATGCCCGACCACAGCGCCAGGGCCTCGTCGGTCACCTTGTCGAGCCGGTTGAGGCAACCGAATGTGATCGGGTTACCGCCCTTGGCCGGCAGGGGTGCCGTCTCCGGCGCATCGGCGGGCGGCATGTAGCCGAGCGAACACGGCAGATAACAAGGCCGCTCGGCGTAGAGTTCCGCTTCGCCCTCGCGCAGCATCACCCGGTCGGTGAACCGGTAGTCGATCGCCGTCAGGCCCGTGCCGGTGGCGTGGCCCCAGCCGGTCGCCTGCACCGGGGCCGGTTTGCGCGCGAATACCAGCAGCCGGTTGCCCGCCGAATGGCCCGACAGGTCGACCAGGATGTCGATCCCATCGGCGCGAATTTGCCCGGCCAGCGCGTCGTCGGCCATGCCCCAACACGGCCGCCACAGCGCCGCCGCCCGCTTGAAGTCGGCGGTCAACTCGTCCTCGATCGTCGACGTGGAATAGCACACGATCTCGAAGGTCGCTGGATCGTGGTTCAGGAGCGCCGGTCCGAAGGCGTAGGCCGCCGAATGCCGGCGGAAATCGCCCGAGACGTATCCGATGCGGAGCCGCCGGTCCGGGTCCGGGTCGTTGTCGTGGAATTCGGTGGTGGGCGCCAGCGGTGCGGCGTAACGCCGGTTCCAGTCCCGGCGCTCATCCTGCAGTTCGGCTAAATCACGGTCCGGGATGAAATCCATCACGAAGATCAGGTTGCTGTGCGCCCGCGCGTTGGCCGGGTTGATCGTCATCGCCTGGCGAAACGCCTCGAGTGCTGCGTCGAACTCGCCCCGGTTGCGCAGGATGACGCCGAGGTTGTTGTAGGCCTCGGCCTGATCCGGTTCGAGCTCGATGGCGCGGCGGATCGAAGCTTCGGCTTCCTCGAAGCGGGCGCTGTCGCACAGCAGCGTGCTGAGATTGCTGTGGGCGCGCGCGTATTTCGGATCGAGGTCGATCGCCCGGCGCAACGCCGCCTCGGCGTCCTCATTGCGGCCGAGATGGATCAGCGCGAACCCGAGGTTGCCGTGAAAGATCGCGGCGCCGGGCTCGAGTTCGATCGCGCACTCGATCAGCGCGAGAGCCTCGTCGGCCTTGCCGCCTTGCAGCGCGAGTACGCCCTTGAGCTGCATCGCGTCGGCATTGTCGGGATCGTCGGCCAGGATGTTGCCGTAGATCAACTCGGCCTCGGCGAGACGGCCCGCATGGTGATGCGCGCGCGCGGTGTCGAACAGCGCCTGGTCGACTGGTTTTTTGGCGCGCTTGCGCTTTTTCTTCTTCGGGCGGCGCTTCGTGGGTTTCACGGCGGGCGCCGGCCTCGCGGCGCACCACTCGCGCCACATCTCGCGGTAGGCGGCTTCCACCGCAGCGGTGTATTGCGCCGCATCGCCGGCGGGCGAAGTGGCGACCGTCTGGCGCAGCGACGCCTTGAGGCGCGCCAACTCGTCGATGTCGCCCGCCGCTTCCGCCGCGATATGGCGGTAGGAGTCGGTCGTCTCGGCGATGAAGCGGTCGAGACCGTGCACGATCAGCGCCGAGGCGGTAGTACGTCCGGCGATGGTCGGCCCGCGCAGGGTCACCACCGGCGTTCCCATCCACAGCGACTCCATCGTGGTGATGCCGCCACCGTGGGGAAACGGATCGAGCGCGATATCGACCCGGTTGTGGGCGTCCAAGTGTTGGACCTGCGAGCTGCCGCCCATCAGGTCGACGCGGCTCTCCTCGAAGCCTGCCTCGAATAGCCGTTCGCCGAATTGCCCGCGGATCGCCTCGTTGTCGAGCGACTGCGCCTTGATCATCAGGCGCGAGTTCGGCACCGCCGCGAGAATTTCCGACCACAGCCCCAACGTCTCGTCGGAAACCTTGTCGAGCCGGTTGAAGCTGCCGAAGGTAATGAACCCGTTGGCTTCCGCGGGCAGCGGGCCGACCGCCGGGCATTCCTCGGGCGGCATGTAGGCGAGCCCGGAGGGCAGGTGATGGATCTTCTCGGCGTAGAGCGACTCCTCCTCGGGCGGTACGAAGACCGGGTCGGCCATGAAATGATCCATGGTCTCGAGGCCGGTGCCGGTGGCGTGCCCCCAGGCGGTGACCTGCACCGGTGCGGGTTTGCGCGCGAAGACCAGCAGCCGGTTGCCGGCCGAATGGCCCGAGAGATCGACCAGCACGTCGATGCGGTCGGCGCGAATCTGTTCGGCCACGGCGGCGTCGGGGACGCTCCAACAGGCGCGCCATTCGGCCGCCGCATCCCGAATTCGGTCCGTCATATGGTCCTCCCGCACCGAGCACGAGTAACAGAAAACCTCGAAGTTTTCCGGATCGTGGTTGAACAGGACCGGCCCGAATGAGGCGGCGGCGGAATGGTGGCGGAAGTCGGCCGAGACGTATCCGATGCGCAACCGCCGGTCCGGATTCCGATCGTTCGAATGGGGCTGGATCTCGGTTGCCAGCGGGGCTTCGTGCTGCTCGGCCCAGTGTCGGCGCTCGGCCTGTTTTTCCGCCAAGTCGTAGTCCGCGCCGAAGTCGAGCACGAAGATCAGATTGCTGTGCGCGTCGGCGTTGCCGGGATCGAGCGCCAGCGCCCGGCGGTAGGCGTCCTCCGCCGCCTCGAAATGGCCGAGGCCGCGCAGCACGACGCCGAGGTTGTTGTGCGCCTCGCCGTGCTCCGGGTCGAGGTCGATGGCGCGTCGCACGGAGTCCTCCGCCTCCTCGTACCGGCCCAGTTCCGAGAGCACCACGGCGAGATTGTTGTGCGCCCCGACGCTGTCGGGATCGAGCGCCAAGGCGCGCCGCAGCGCCGCCTCGGCGTCCTCCAGGCGGCGCTGGTCGAACAGCGCGATGCCGAGATTATAGTGCGCGTTGGCATAGTCGGGCTTCAGCTCGACGGCGCGGCGCAACAGGGATTCGGCCTCCTCGAAGCGGGCGAGGTCGCGCAGCGCATTGCCGAGGTTGTTGTGCGCTTGCGCCGAGGCGGGATCGAGCTCGAGCGCCCGCCGCAGCATCGCCTCGGCCTCGTTCAGCCGTCCGGCGCGATGCAGCGAGATACCGTAGTTACCGTGGGCGTCCCCGTAGTCGGACTTGAGCTCGACTGCGCGGGCAAAGCGCTCCAACGCCGCGTCGTCCCGACCCAGCGCCTCCAGCGTGTTGCCGAGATTGTTGTGCGCCTCCGCATGATCCGGATTGAGCTCGACCGCGCGCTCCAGCGGTCCCTCCGCCTCCGCTGCCCGGCCCTGGGTCCACAACATGTTGCCGAGATTGGCGTGGTAGTCTGCGACGTCCGGCCGAAGCTCGATCGCGCGGGCGATCAGACCGAGGCCGTCCTCCGCCTCGCCCGCCTGGAATACCGCGACGCCCTTGAGGTGCAGCGCATCCGGCTGGTCCGGGTCGACGCCGAGCAGCTGGTCGTAGATCGCCACCGCGTCCGCGAGACGGCCCGCTGAATGGTGCGCCACCGCCTCGGCGAGCATCGCGTCCGCCTTCGGCGTGGCCGGTTTGGCGGCGGGGGCCTTGCCCTGCTTTGCCGCCTTGCGGGCGGCGCGGCGCCTGTCGCGGCGGTTCATGGTGCTACCAGGCCATCTCCAGGATTTCGATTACCTGCGCCGGCTCGTCGATCGGGCGCGGGTTGGTCGGAATCCAGCGGTCGTGCATCGAGGCGTCGGCGATCTCCTGGAACTGATCCTTGGTCACGCCGACGTCGCGCAAGCGCCCCGGCAGACCGAGGCCGGCGATCAGTTCCGCGACCACGTCGGCGGCGTCCTCGCCCGGCCGGCCGAGCGCCTCGCTGACTAAGGCCTGCTGGTCGCCGTTGATCTCGCGGTTCCAGCGCAGCACGTTCGGCAGCATGACACAGGAGGTGTAGCCGTGCGGCACGTCGGCCGTACCGCCCAGCATGTGGCCGATCGCGTGGCTCGCCCCCTTGCTGACCCCGGCCGCGACGCCGGCCATCGAAAGCCAGGCTCCGATCTGACAGTCGAGCCGGGCCTCGAGGTCGTCGCCGGCCTCCTTGCAGCGCGGCAGGCCGCGGCCCAGGAGCCTCAGCGCATGCGTCGAGGTGCCGTCGACATAGGGCTGGGCGTCGATCGAGCAGATATCCTCGACCGCATGGTCGACCGCGCGGATGCCGGTCGAGAGCCACAGCCATTCCGGCGTCGGCAACGTGATCTCGGGATCGAGGATCACCGCGTGCGGCGCCAAAAGCGGGTGGCGGAAGCTCTGCTTGACCTTGGCCCTGGGGTCGGTGCTGCCGGCGCCGGAGCTGAACTCGCCGCCCGACAGCGTCGTCGGGATAAAGACGCAGCGCACCAAGGGCGTTTTCAGGTCGGGCTGGACCTTGCTGCCGTCCGGGTTGCTGACGGTGCGCAATCCGTCGATCTGGTCGATCTCGGTGACGTCGTTGGCGAGGCACAGTGCCACCATTTTGGCGCCGTCGGTCGGGGTGCCACCGCCAAGGGTGAGGATCAGGTCGGCCTTCGCGTCGCGTGCCGCCGCTGTCGCGGCGATCACGTCGTCGCGCTGCACGTGGGGGCGAAACTCGGCATAGAGGCCGGCGTAGCGGCCGCCGAGCACGGCCTCGAGCTCGGCCATGCGGTTGGTCTCGCGTGCCAGGGTGCCGCTCGCCAGGACGAAAACCCGGGATGCGGCCAACCGCTCGGCCTCGATGCGGGCGGCCTCGGCGAACGGCATGCCGTAGACGACGCGGTCGATCGGGGCGTAACTGAAGATGCCGGAAAGGGGCACTATTTTTCGTCTTCGTCCAGGCGCTTGCCGTCGTGGGCCTCGGCGTCGCGGCGGTTTTCGCTTTCAGCCTCCAGCTTCTCGGTCTTGGAGCGGCCGGACTTGGCGCGGTTGCGCGCCGCCTGGCGCGCCTTTCGCTTGCGCGTCTTCTTCTTGCGGAACTCCCGGAGGTTGACGATCTCGGCCATATCTATTCCGCGGCTTCGTCCTTGTCGCTCGATTGCTTCCAGCGCGCCGCCGCCCGGTCGTCCGTGGCCCGCGCCGCGACCCATTTTTCACCACTCGAGCCCGATTCCTCAAGCTTCCAGAACGGCGCCTTGGTTTTCAGCCAGTCGATCAGGAACTGGCAGGACTCGAGCGCCGCGTGCCGGTGGGCGCTCGCGGTCGCCACCAGGACGATGCGGTCGCCGGGCGCGAGCCGGCCGTAGCGGTGCACGATCAGGCTCGCCTCGAGCGGCCAGCGTTCGTTCGCTTCGGCCTCGATCTCGGCCAGCAACTTCTCGGTCATGCCCGGGTAGTGCTCGAGGGTCATGGCGCTGACCTCCTCGCCGCCGGCCACGTCGCGCACCAGGCCGACGAAGCTCGCCACGCCGCCGATGTCGTGATTGCCCGCGCTCAGCCGTTCGAGCTCGTTGCCCGGGTCGAAGTCCTCGCGCTGCACCCGGACCGCCATCTCAGCCTCCCGTCATCGGCGGGAAAATCGCGACCTCGTCGCCGGGCGCCACCTCCGCGTCGAGCTCCGCGAATTCCTGGTTGACCGCGACCCGGACCGCCGAAAGGTCGGCGAGCGCTGCCGCATGGCCCGGACCGCGCGTCTTGAGCCAGTCCAGGAGCCCGGCGACGTCGGTGACCTCACCCGGCGCCTCGACCTCTTCTGTGTCGATTCCGGTCTGCTGGCGGAGCCAGGCGAAATAGAGAATCTTCATGCCAGGACCTCGCTGAACGGCAGGAAATCCACCATAGCGCCCGATTCGAGCTTGGTCATGTCCTCCGGCAGCTCGACCAGGCCGTCGGCGCCAACCAGCGACGACAGGACGCCGGCGCCGCTGCCGCCGTACTTCTGCGCCAGGGGGATGCCGTCCGCCCCTGTGGTCAGCCGCGCGCGGATGAACTCGCGGCGGTCCTTCTTCTTCTTGTGGGCGAAGTCGGCGCGCACCCGGTAGACCAGGGGGACGAGCCGACTCGCACCGCCGAGCCGCAGGATCAGCGGCCGGGCGACCAGCAGGAAGGTCACGATCGCCGCCACTGGATTGCCGGGCAGGCCGACGAAGGGAACGGTGCGGCCGTCGACGCCGATCTGGCCCAATGCCACCGGCCGTCCCGGCTTGATCGCGAGGCGCCAGAAGTGGATCGAGCCGCGCGCCTCGACCGCGTCGCGCACGTGATCCTCCTCGCCGACCGACATGCCGCCGGAGGTGACGACCAGATCGTGTTCGGCCGCGCCCGCATCGAGCGCCTTGCCGATCGCCTCCTGGTCGTCCGGCAGAATACCGAGATCGGTGACACGGCAGCCGAGCTGGCCGAGCGCCGCTATGGTCGAAAACCGGTTGGAGTCGAAAATGCAGCCTTCCGGCAGCTCGGTCCCCGGTTCGCGTATCTCGTCGCCGGTCGAGAACAACGTGACATTGAGCGGCGTGTAGAGGTCGAGCTCGGTACGTCCGACCGACGCCGCCAAGCCTATGTCCTGGGGGCGCAGCCGCATGCCCTTGTGCAGCACGGTGCTGCCTTGCGTCACGTCCTCGCCGGCCGAGCGCCGGTTTGCGCCGCGCTGGATGCCGGGCGGGATCGCGACGATGCCGCCGGCCTCGCGGCAGTCCTCCTGCATCATCACCGTGTCGGGACCATCGGGCATCGGCGCACCGGTGAAGATGCGAATCGCTTCGCCGCGCTCGACCTTGCGGCCGAGCGGATGGCCGGCCGCGGCGCGTCCGCCGACCGGCAGCTCGGTCACCATCTCGCCATGGAGATCGTCGAAATAGACCGCGTAGCCATCGACCGCCGAGTTGTCGTAGGGCGGGACATGGAAGGGGGCGGTGATGTCCTCGGCGAGAATGCGTCCGACGGCGTCGCGCAACCCGGCGGACTCGGTCTCGGCGACCGGGGTGATCCGGTCGGCCAGGATGCCGAGCGCCTCGGCGGTGGTGATCAGCCGCCCGCCTTCGTCGAAACAGTCGTCGCTAAGCTGCGCCATGACGCCTCTGCTCGCTCAAACCGCAGTGCTCCACGATGAAATCGGCGATCGCGCCGACGTCGTCAAGGTCGAGGACCGGCAAATCGAGGTCCGCAATCGGTGCGTCGCTCGCCACCGCGACGACGCGGCCGTCCTCGCGCGCCAGGAGCGGCTTGTCGAGCGCCGGCCGGTGGACCTCCAGCTTGTCGTGCTCGTGGTCCTTGAACCCCTCGATGAGCAACAGGTCGACGGGCACCATCCGGCCGATCAATTCCTCGACGCTGGGCTCCGGCGTGCCGCGGTTCTCGTGCATCAGCGCCCAGCGGTTGGTCGCCGTGACCATCACCTCGGTGGCGCCCGCCTTGCGGTGCTCGTAGGAATCCTTGCCCGGCTGGTCGATGTCGAAATCGTGATGCGCGTGCTTCACGGTCGACACCGTGAGCCCGCGGGCGACGAATTCGGGCACCAGGCGCACCATCAGCGTCGTTTTGCCGCTGCCGCTCCACCCCGCGAGGCCGAAAATCTGCATATGGCGTCACCCGGCTTGCCGGTTATTCCGCCGGTTTGGCCGGCTCGGCGGCGACGCGGGCCGGAGTCGCGTCCTTGCCTTGCGCCGGGCTGTCCGCGGTCAGATGCTGGAGGCCGGCGTGCAGATAGTCGTAGCCGGTGACCAGGGTCAACAGGGCGGCGGCCCAGAGACCGATCGCGCCGATCGCCTCCGAGGGTATCCAGCCCGGCGAGGCGTCGCCGATGATCAAGAATCCGAGCGCGAACATCTGAATCGTGGTCTTCCACTTGGCGAGGCTGCTGACCGGCATGCCGACCTTGACCTCGGCCAGGAACTCGCGCAGGCCCGAGACCAGGATCTCGCGCACCAGGATCACCAGCGCCGGCAGGATCAGCAGCCCGGTCACGCGGTCGAAGGCGCAGAGCAGCAAAATGACCGAGGAAACGAGGATTTTGTCCGCCACCGGGTCGAGGAATCGGCCGAGACGCGATATCTGGCCCATCGTGCGCGCCGCATAGCCATCGAAGAAATCGGTGACGCAGGCCGCGGCGTAAAGCAACAGGGCGGCCCAGCGCGCACCCTCGCCGTCGATCCAAAAGAGCGCGACGATCGGTGGAATCACGAGGATCCGCGATAGGGTCAGCAGATTGGGAAGGCTGGTCAGCATCGGTTCAGTGGTTTTCCACCCCGCCGCGCGCCCGACCCCCTCGGTGCGGCCGGCGGGGCAAGGATACTACGTATCCTCATGAAAATAACCATAGATTTTGCTGGCAACGTTGTTGGAGATGCCGTCGACCGCGGCGAGATCGGCGAGGCCGGCGCGCGCCACCTCGCGGGCCGAGCCGAAATGCATCAACAGCGCCTTCTTGCGCTTGGCGCCGATGCCGGGGATGTCGTCGAGCGGCGAGGCGGCGATTCCCTTGGCCCGGCGCGCGCGGTGGCTGCCGATGGCGAAGCGGTGGGCCTCGTCGCGCAGCCGTTGCAGGAAGTAGAGCACCGGGTCGCGCGGGCCCAACAGGATCGGCTTGCCGCGGTCCGGCAGGTAGAGCCGCTCGCGCCCGGCGTTGCGCTCCGGGCCCTTGGCGATCGCCAAGAGCGCCACATCGTCGATGCCGAGGTCGGCGAACACCTCTTGCGCCGCGGATAGCTGGCCGCGGCCGCCGTCGATCAAGACCAGGTCGGGCCACTGACCCTGCTCGCGGTCCGGGTCCTCCTTGATCGCGCGCTTGAACCGGCGGGTCAGCACCTCGCGCATCATCGCGTAGTCGTCGCCGCCGGCCTCTTCGCGCCCGGGCCGCTCGCCGCGGATGTTGAATTTGCGGTAAGCGTTCTTCTGCAGCCCGTCGACGCCGGCGACGATCATCCCGCCGACCGCGTTGGCGCCCTGGATGTGCGAGTTGTCGTAGACCTCGATGCGCTCGGGTGCAGCGTCGAGCCGCAAGGTTTCGGCGAGCCCCTCCAACAGCTTGCGATGCGACGCGCTCGCCGCCATCCGCCGGGCGAGGGCGTCGCGCGCGTTGGCGAGCGCGTGCTCGACCGGGCGCCGCTTCTCGCCGCGTTTCGGCACCAGGAGGCGCACCTTGCGTTCGGCGCGGATCGCCAGCGCTTCGGTGATCAGGGCGCGATCCACCGGGTCGCGGTCGAGCAAAACCAGTTTCGGCGGCGGGCGCTTCTCGTAGAACTGACCGATGAAGGCGGCCAAAACCTCGTCCGCCTCGGCGTCGCGGTCGTGGCTCGGGAAATAGGCGCGGTTGCCGAAGTTACGCCCGGCGCGGAAGAAGAACACTTGGACGCAGGACTGACCGCCCTGCTGGTGGATCGCGATCACGTCGGCCTCGTCGAGGCCGCGAATATTGATGTCCTGGTGGGCCTGGACCTGGGTCAGGGCGCGGATCCGATCGCGGATCGCCGCCGCCGTCTCGAAGGCGAGGTCGTCGCTCGCGGCCTGCATTTGGCCGGCCAGGGCCTCCTGGACCTGGCGGCTGCGCCCGGCGAGGAAGTCGTGCGCCAGGTCGACCAGGGCGGCGTAGTCGTCCCGTCCGATGCGGCCGACGCAGGGCGCGCTGCAGCGTTTGATCTGGTACTGCAGGCAGGGGCGCTGGCGGCCGTGGAAGATGGTGTCGGCGCAGTTGCGCAGCAGGAAGGCGCGTTGCAGGGCGGTGATCGTGCGGTTGACCGCCCCGACCGTGGCGAACGGGCCGAAGTAGTGGCCCTCGCGCTTCTGCTCGCCCCGGTGCTTGGCGATCTGGGGGAAGTCGTGGTCGCCGGTGATCAGGATATAGGGGAACGATTTGTCGTCGCGCAGCAGCACGTTGTAGCGTGGCCTGAGCCGGTTGATCAGGTTGGCCTCGAGCAGCAGCGCCTCGACCTCGGTGTGGGTGGTGACGACCTCGAGCGAGATCGTCTCGGCGACCATGCGCTGCAGGCGGACCGGCAGCTTCGAGGCCTGGGCGTAGGTCGCGACCCGCTTCTTCAGATTATGCGCCTTGCCGACATAGAGCGCGTCGCCGCGCCGGTCGAGCATGCGGTAGACACCCGGGCTGCCGGGCAGGGTCCGGAGCTGCGTCTTGATCGTCTCCATGCCGGCGGCGAGACGGGTGCGCGGCGGCGTGCGCTTCGGCGACGCGGCGCTGGTTCGGTTCCTGCGGCTCTCCATGAAGGCTATCTTGGCGCGTCCGGCGGCGAGGTCAATGCACGCCGGCCGAGTTGCGTCGGTTGAATACCGATTCGCGATTGCACGCGGTGGTGACGATATCGTGAACTATCCACGAATCATGTGGATAACTCTGTAGATATCCCTGTCCCTCGGGCATCATGTGCCGGAAACCTTGGACCTGGACCTAAATGCACAAAAATTAGGCAATTTCGTTAACTCATTGATTTACAAAATTTTTTGTTTAGTCAAGAGTTACTAAATGGTTAAGTTTAGAGGGATTCCAATCTAGAGGATGCCCCCGAGTCGCCAAATTATCGCTGTGCACAACTCCGGCGCGGGTCCGGCAGAAAGAATCCTTTTGTGAGAGATAGTTGGCTCCCGATTTTCCGGCTCGAGGCGAGGTCGAGGACTTACTCGACGACTGGTTCCGCACCCGCCGGACGCCGCCAGCCGAGATGCTCGCCGCCGTCCAGCGCGATCATCTGGCCGGTGAAGGAGGGGGCGGCGATGATGAACCGGACCGCGGCGCAGATCTCCTCGAGCGAGGGACCGTGGCCGAGCGGCACCGACTCCTGCTGGCGCTCGAACTGTTCCTCGGTCTGGCGTGCGCTCTTCAGTGTCGGGCCCGGGCCGATCGCGGCGACCCGGATGCGCGGCGCCAGCGACAGCGCCAGGGTCCGGGTCAGGGTCCAGAGCCCGGCCTTGGCGAGGGTGTAGGAGGT
>JASLSL010000202.1 GCA_030743445.1 Alphaproteobacteria bacterium | reverse complement strand
TGAGCATCGCGGAGTTGGCGGCGATCATCCGGCACGGCATCGCCGGCACGCCGATGCATGGCGCCGCATTGACGCTCGACCGTGACGAGGCGGTCTGGCTCGCCAAGCAACTGCAGAAGGGCCTGCCCGAAGCCAAATGACGCGGCGCGGGCTCGGACCGACATCTTTGATCCGCGTCAATGCGCCCGGATCGAGTCTTTGCTACGCCTGAGACAAGATCGGGTCGATCGATCCTAGGAGAACGACCATGGACGAACGGATGATGGAACTCGTCGCGATGGGGGCCTCGGCGGCGGTCAACTGCCGACCCTGCATGGAGCATCACCTCGAGAAATGCGACGAGCTGGGCATCCCGCGCGAGGACGTCGTGGGGGCGGTCCAGATGGGCATGATGGTTAATCGGGGCGCTGCCAACTCGAGCCGCAAGTACGTCGAGGAGTTGTTGGGGTCCGACGTGCTCGAACTGGTCTGAACCCCGGCCGCGCTCAAGCCCGGTAAGGGAAGGTCCTGGGCCCGAGCAGCCCGGGTAGGAGCGGCTGCACCCAGCCGATCCACTCGCTCAGCATCGGCCGGGTTTCGCGCGGGTCGATGATCTCGTGCACCGAGAACGATTCGGCCCTCGGAAACGGCGAAAGCCGCCCTGCCATCTGGTCCTCGAGCTCGCGCCGCTTGGCGTCGGGATCCTCGGCCGCGGCGATCTCGCGCCCGAAGGCGACCGCGACCCCGCCCTCGAGCGGCAACGCGCCCATCTCGGCCGACGGCCACAACAGCACGAAGGCGCCCGGTCCGTAATGCGCCGCCGCCGCGACGCCATAGGATTTGCGCACCACGACCGAGGCCCACGGCACCGAGCAGTCGGCGGCGGCCAGGACGGCTTCGGTGCCGTAGCGGATGGTGCCGGCCTTCTCGGCCTCGCTGCCGATCATGAAGCCGGGTTCGTCGACGAAGCTGACGATCGGCAGGTGGAAGGTTTCGCAGACCTCGATGAAGCGCCGTACCTTCTGGGCGCCGGCGGCGGTCATCGCGCCCGCGTAGTGCCGGCCGTCGTTGGTCAAGATGCCGATCGGCTGGCCATGGAGCCGCGCCAGGCCGACGATTTGTCCGGGACCGAAGCGGCGGCCCATTTCGAAGAAGCTGTCCTGGTCCAGCACCAGGTCGAGCAGCCGGCGCGGGTCGAACGGCTTGCGCCGGTCGTTGGGGATGAGGTTCAGCAATTCCTCCTCCGACCGGTCGGACGGATCGCCGGTCTCGACCACGGGCGCCAGCTCCCAGACATTCTGCGGCATATACGACAGAAATTGGCGGATCTGCCGAAACGCATCGGCGTCGTCCTCGGCGAGGTTGTCGACCACGCCGTTCCGGGTGTGGACCTCCGCGTCGCCGAGCTCCTCCTTGGTCTTGTCTTCGCCGAGCGCGCGGGCGACCACCGCCGGACCGGCGACCAATACTTGCGCCTTCTCCTTGGTCATCACCGAGAAATGCGAGGCGACGAGGCGCGAGGCCGGCAGCCCCGCGACCGGCCCGAGCGCCGCGGTCGCGACCGGCACCGCGCCCAGCGTGCGCGCGACCGAGCGGAATCGCGGCGGCTCGTAGACCGGGGTGCCGACGGTCTTGGGCTTGCCGCCCTTACCGGCCGCCCCGGTGACGCTGCCGCCGCCGCCCTCGTGCAGGCGGATCAGCGGCACCTTGTACTGCAGCGCCAGCTCCTCGGCGTAGATGCTCTTGCGCAACCCGGCCTCGTTCGGCGAGCCACCGCTGAGCGTGAAATCCTCGCCGCCGACGACCACGTTGCGCCCGTCGATGGCGCCGAAGCCGAGCACGAAATTGGCCGGGCTGAAATCGGTGACCCGGCCGTCATCGTCGCGCTCGGCCGCCCCCGCACCCATGCCCATCTCGCGGAACGAGGCATGGTCGATCAGCCCGTCGATGCGCTCGCGGATCGTGAGCCGGCCCTTGGCGTGCTGGCGCTCGACGCCCTCGGCCCCGCCCATCTCCTTGGCGCGCGCGCGCTTCTTGCGGATTTCCTCGACCTTCTTGTCCCAGCCCATGGAATGAACCCCGGCCTCCCGTCCGGCCGCGACTTTACAATCCGGCGCGGCCCGGGGCCAGTACCCCTCACCCTTCCGGCAGGATGTCGAAGGCGATCGAAATGCGGGTCGCCTCGGCCTCGAACGGCACCGTGTGGTGGTAGAGGTAGGACGGGAACAGGATCATCAGCCCGGTCTCGGGTTTGTGGTAGCGGATGTCGGGCGCGGCCTTGGAGTGGAAATGGTCGGGCGGCCGGTTGAAGGCGATCCAGCCGGCATGACCTTGGTCATCCTCTCGTATTAAGTCCGGGACAAGCGGATAGCACACGCCGCTGAGCCAAGCCGCCGGGTGGATATGGGCGATCTGGTGGCCCTGGGCCGGCATCACCACGCCCCAGATCGACAGCCCGAAGCCGGCCGGCTTACGGTCGATAAAGGGATGCTCGGACCTGTCGGGCAGCGCCGCCATATAGGCCTCGACCCGATCGCGGATCACGGATTCCAAATCGGCAATCGGACCTTTCGGGTCGGCCAGCAATTCGCCCGAATGCTTGCCCTTGCGGGTCGCGTGACTCAACGGCGAGTCGACCAGGGTCGGGTGCGCCAGGACGTGTTCCGCGAGTGCGGTGGTGAAGCCGGCGATATCGGCGTATCCATCGGGTACGGCCATCATGGCCGGGCGAACCAGATCGTCGAGGCCGAGCAGGTCGGTCGCTGCTGTCGCCTCGCCGAGTTCCGTAAGCACCACGCATTTGAACGCCATCGCCGCGGTGTCACCCGGATGGCGCGCGAGATAGCTGTCGCAGGCGTCGAGCGCCTTCGCCGGGTCGCCCACCTCGAGATAGAGGTCCGCGAGGTTGGTCGCCGCCCCGGCATAGTCCGGCGCCGCCTCGACCGCCAGCCGGTAGGCCGCCTCGGCCTCGCCATGGCGCGCGAGCTTCTGCAGTGCATAGCCGAGGTTGACCATCGCGCCGGCATGCTCGGGCGAGGCTTCGAGCGCCCGGCGGTAGCTCTCGACCGCCTCCTCGAGCTTGTCCTGCTCCTGCAGCACGGTGCCGAGGTTGTATCGCGCCTCGCCGTGGCCCGGGTCGTGCTCCAGTGCCAAACCGTATTGCGAGGCGGCCTCGTCGTAACGCCCGGTTTCCTGCAGCACGCCGGCGAGGTTGTTGTGGCCGTCGGCGTGTTCGGGCGCGGCGTCGAGCAGCTCGCGGTAGACCGCCTCGGCCTCGTCGAGCCGCCCCAAGGCCTTCAATGAATTGGCCAAGTTGAAGCGGGCGGCCTGGAAATTGGGGCTGATCTCGACCGCGCGGCGGTAGACCTCCTCGGCCTCGCCCGGCCGGCCCAGCGCCTCGAGCGTAATGCCGAGGTTGTAGAGCCCGTCCGGATGATCCGGGTTCTGCGCCAGGGTGCGGCGGTAGGCGGCCTCGGCCTCTCCGAGCCGCCCCAGCGCCTTCAGCACGTTGCCGAGGTTGTTGTGGACATCGACCTCGTCGGGATACCCGGTGGCCGCCCGCTCGAGCAGATCCAACGCCTCCTCGGTCTCGCCCGCCTCGAAGGCGGCGATGCCGCCGAGGTTGAGGGCGTCCGGATGGTCCGGCATGGCGTCGAGCACGTGGCGGAACATCGCCAGCGCCTCTTGCGGGCGGCCCTGCTGCAGCGCGCCGAGACCCTCCTGGACCAGCATCGGCCCGGCGAGCACTTCGTCGATCGAGGCGTCCTCGGACGGCTCGGGGCCGCGGCTCGCCCGCTCGTCCTGCTGCAGTCGTCGCCGTTCCTTCTTGGTCAGCCGCCGCTTGCCGCCTTGGCTCATCCTACTTGCCCTTGAAGATCGGCTTGCGCTTCTCGACGAACGCGAGCTTGGCCTCCTTCGAATCCTCGGTCTTGGAGAGCTCGGCCGTCATCTCTTGCTCGAAGCGGTAGCCGTCGCGAAGGCTCATCTCCTCGATCGTGTTCAACGCGTGTTTCGCGAGCCGCGTCGCGACCGGGCTTTTGGAGGCGATCTCGGCGGCGAGGCCCATCGCCGCATCCAGCAGATCCGCCGCCGGGACGCAGGCCTCGACGACGCCGAGGCGGTAGAGCTCGGGTCCCGCGACGCGATAGCCGGTCAGCATCATGCGCCGGGCCAGCGAATGGCCGAACAGCCGCATCGCGTGGCGCCCACCGCCGAGCAGCCCGACATCGATCTCGGGCAGGCCGATGACCGCGTCCTCGGACGCCACCAGGAGATCGCACGAGGCCGCAACCGTGAGCCCGGCGCCGAGCGCCGGCCCGTTGATCGCCGCGACCACCGGTGCTTTGCACTCGGCGATCGCATGAAAGCACTCGCGGACCCGTCGGCTGTGCCCCGACCGCTCGCCGGGGCCGTACTCCTTGCCGGCTTGGCTCTTGATGTCGGCCCCGGCGGAGAAGCACTTGCCCGCCCCGGTCAACACCGCGGCGCGCACCTCCTCGCGGTCGCCGAGCTCGTCCATGACCTGGGCCATTTCCTCGTGGAAGCGGCGGTCCTGGGCATTGACCGGCGGGTTGTCCATGGTCACGAGGGCGACGTGGTCCGCCACCTCGTAGGTGATGATCCGGTTCGCCATTCGGCTCTCTCCCCGTGCCTGCCGATTGCCGGCCGTTGCCGACTTCGGCGCGCACCCACCAGTGGTGCATCCGGCCCGGCCCGTCAAGACCGAGGCCAAGGCCACATACATCTACAGCGTGTTATTAAGAAATTAGACTCCCGTTTAACGTGTTTATCGCGTATGCTGGCGTGATTGGGCAGGAGAGGAATGTGGTCGGGTCGCTTTATTCGGTATTGATCGTTGCCTGGCTCGCTGGCGTCGCCGCTTTGATCGGCTACCGATTGCTGAGCGGCGATATCCGGACGGACGGACTGCTCGGCGAGAACGGCGGCGGCGGATCGACGCCGGAGCGCGTCCAGATGCTGATCGCAACTCTGATCGCGGTCGGCGGATACGCCATCATGGTTCTGGACGCACGGGCCGAAGCCACTCAGGCGCTCACCGCGCTGCCCGAGCCGCCGACCAGCCTGATCGTGATCTTCGGCGGCAGCCAGGCGCTTTACCTCGCCGGAAAACTGAGCCGGAAAGCGCGGAACGGAGTTGGAGGGACATAATGATTGCTCAAACGATCGCGTGGCTACAGATCGTGATCATGGTGATGATCATGAGCTACGCCGCGGTCATCCTATGGAAGCTGGTATTCATGGATCTGACGACGTTGATCTGCGAGCCCGACGGCAAGGCCAGCCTGTCGCGCTTTCAGATGCTGCTGTTCACCTTCGTCATCGCCAGTCTGTTCATGGCGCTTAGCCTGGAGAACGGCG
>JASLSL010000201.1 GCA_030743445.1 Alphaproteobacteria bacterium | reverse complement strand
GCAAGGTCTCGGCGACCCCGGTGACCCATATCGACTGCTATCCGAGCTTCCTCGAGTGGACCGGCGAGGGGCCGACGGCGGCCGACATGGCGGACCGCTTTGGGGTCTCGCTGACCGATATCGCCTTGGGGGCGACGCCGGGGCGCACGGTGTTCTCGGAATACCACGGCATGGGCACGACGACCGGCGCCTTCATGATCCGCCACGGCAAATACAAGTACGTCCACTACGTGAAGTGGCCGCCGCAGCTCTACGACCTCGAGGCCGACCCGGAGGAATTGGTCGACATCGCCGGAGAGGACGCGATGGCCGAGGTCTTGGCGGAATGCGAGCGGCGCTTGCGCGACATCTGCGACCCGGAGGACGCGGACACCCGGGCCAAGGCGCGCCAGGCCGAACAACTCGCCAAATGGGGCCGGGACTTCGTCATCGAGCGCGGCGACCTGGTGTTCTCGCCGCCGCCGGGGATCGAGGTCGACTGGCAATAGGCCGACGGGGAGAGAGCAGGCCATGAGCGAACAACGGCGTCTCGACTTTCTCGAACGCTATCCGCCGCCGGAAAAGCGCGGCATGCCGAAATACGCACGGCTCCGCGCGGCGTTGGTCTCGGCGATCGAGGGCGGCTATTGGGCGCCCGGCGCCAAGCTGCCGACGGAGCAGGAGCTGACCGGCGCCACACCCTACAGCCTCGGCACCGTGCAACGGGCGATGCGCGCGCTGGTCGAGGACGGCATCGTCGTCCGCCGACAGGGCAGCGGCAGCTACGTCGCGACGGCGCCGCGCCAGATCGACAATCCCTGGCATTTGCGCTTCCGCACCGCCGACGGCCGCGGCTTCCTACCGGTCTCGCCCCACGTCGTGCTGCGCGAGCGGGTCGAGGTCCGCGGACCGTGGTCCGAGCCCTTGGGCCAGGAGGGCGACAATATCCTACGCGTCGACCGGCGGATCGACGTCGGCGACGAGTTCGCGGTCTACAGCCGGTTCTTCGTCAACGCCGACCGGTTCGGCTCGCTGCTCTACCGGCCGTTGGCCGAGCTCGACGACGCCAATTTCAAGCAGATCCTGCTCGACGAGTTCGACCTGCCGGTGACCCACGTCAGCCAGGATGTGCGCATGGCGATCTTCCCGGCCGATGCCTGCGAGGCGATCGACGTCGAGGACGAGACCGTCGGCCTGTTCCTCCAGGTCGTCGCCAGCGCCGGGGCCGGCGATCCGGTCTACTATCAGGAGCTCTTGATCCCGCCGACCGAGCGGGCGCTGCATGTCTCGGACCTGCGCGAGGCGAGCGAGACTTGAGTCCCGACGTGGTCGCCGATCCCCGCGAATTTTTGCGCGGCTTGATGAAGGCGGCGATCGCCGCCGCCGACCCGGCGCTCCGCGTGCCGCCCCATCTGCCGGCGCCGCCCAAGGGGCGCACCGTGGTCGTCGGCGCTGGCAAGGCGGCAGCCGCGATGGCCCGCGCCGTCGAGGACAACTGGGAGGGCGCGCTCGACGGCGTGGTCGTGACGCGCTACGGCCACGCGGTCCCGACCGACCGCATCGAGATCATGGAGGCGGCCCATCCGGTGCCTGACGAGGCCGGCGGTCGGGCCGCGGCGCGGATACTGGAGGCGGTCGAGGGGCTCGGGCCGGACGATCTGGTGCTGTGCCTGATGTCGGGCGGCGGCTCGGCGTTGCTGTCGTTGCCGGCCGCGGGGCTGACACTGGAGGACAAGCAGGAGGTCAACCGCTTGCTGCTCAAATCCGGCGCCGATATCACCGAGATGAACTGCGTGCGCAAACACCTCTCGGCGATCAAGGGCGGCCGGCTCGCCGCCGCGGCCGCGCCGGCCCGGATCGTGACGCTGGCGATATCCGACGTGCCCGGCGACGATCCGGCGGTGATCGGCTCGGGCCCCACGGTCGCCGACGCGACCAGTTTCGCCGAGGCGCGCGCGATCCTCGAGAAGTATGGCGTTGCGCCGCCCGATGCGGTCGCGGCGCATCTCGCCGCCGCGGCGATTGAGACGCCGAAGCCTGGCGACCCTCGGCTCGCCGCGGCCGAAACGATCCTGATCGCGACCCCGCAAGCCAGCTTGGAGGCGGCGGCCGAGGCGGCGGCCAAGGCCGGTGTCGCGCCGGTGATCTGGGGCGATGCGATCGAGGGCGAGGCGCGCGAGGTCGCGCGCACCATGGCCGCCGATGCGATCCAGGCGGCGCGCGACGGCAAACCGACGCCGCCCGCGGTGTTCCTTTCGGGCGGCGAGACCACGGTGACCGTGCAGGGCACCGGGCGCGGCGGACGCAACGCGGAATTCCTGCTGGCGCTCGCGGTGGCGCTCGACGGCGCCGCTCGCATCCACGCGCTCGCCGCCGACACCGACGGGATCGACGGGACCGAGGACAACGCCGGCGCCGTGGTCGCCTCCGACACCCTGACGCGGGCCCAAGCGCTCGGCCTCGATGCCGCGGCGATGCTCGACGACAACGACGGCTACGGATTCTTCGAGGTCCTCGGCGACCTCGTCATGACCGGCCCCACTCTCACCAACGTGAACGATTTCCGCGCCATCCTGGTGCTGCCTTAGGGTTGATTCTCGGCTATAATCTCGCTCGCCTGCGAAGACGGACCGGCCAAGGTCTGCTGTGCGTTCGAACGACAATAAACGGAGAGGATGGCCAATGATCTTCCGGCAGCTGTTCGACTACGAGTCCTGGACCTACACCTATCTCCTGGCCAGCCGGCCGGGCGGCGAGGCGCTGCTGATCGACGCGGTGCTGGGGCGGGTGGACCACTACATGCGTCTGCTCGAGGAACTCGATCTCAAACTCGCCAAGGTCGTCGACACCCACGTCCACGCCGACCATGTCACCGCGATGGGGGCGCTGCGTGACAGGACCAAATGCATCACCGTGATGGGCGAGCAGGCGTCCGTCGATACCGTTTCGATGCGGGTCAAGGACGGCGACACCATCGACATCGAGGGGATCGGCCTGGAGGTGATCTACACGCCGGGCCATACCGACGACTCTTATTGCTTCAAGATGCCCGACCGGGTGTTCACCGGCGACACGTTGTTCATCCGCGGCACCGGGCGCACCGACTTCCAGCACGGCGACGCGCTGGCGCAGTACGATTCGATTTTCAACAAGCTGCTGAAGCTGCCCGAGGAAACGCTGGTCTATCCGGGCCACGACTACAAGGGTGACACGGTCAGCACGATCGGCGAGGAAATCCGTTTCAACCCGCGGCTCCAAGTGAAGTCCGAGGCGGAATACGTCGAGATCATGAATAATCTCAACCTGCCGAATCCGAAGATGATGGACACGGCGGTCCCGGCCAACCTGGCGCAGGGCGCGGGGCAGGGGCTCGAGGAGCAAGCCGAGTGGGCGCTGACCGTCGAGCAGGTCATGGCATGCTGCGGCGGCGAGGACTGCGTGCTGGTCGACCTGCGCGAGGAGAGCGAACGCCAGAAGAACGGTGTCATTCCGGGGTCGGTCCACGCGCCCTACGGCGTGCTCGACGACTTCATCCGCGACGGCGGCGTGCTGCGCCAGATGGCCGAGACCACCGGGAAGCGGCTGATCTACTATTGCGCCTACGGCGAGCGCTCGGCGCTCGCGGTCCAGACCTCGGAAGGCATGGGCCTCAAGAACGTTTGTCACTTGGTCGGCGGCATCGACGCCTGGGCCGCCGCCGGCGGCGAACTGGAGAAATAGGAGCGCCGTCGGGGCCGCTTCGGGAGGACCATATCAAATACCTCTTGATCGTCCTCTTGGCGCTGCTCCCGATCATCGCCACGCCGGCCGCCGCCCAATCGCCGGAGTTGATGGCGGCCTACAGGCAATACAAGATGCTCAGCGAGCAAGGCCGCTACGCCGAGGCCGAGCTGTTCGCGCGCGAGGCGCTGAAGCTGGGGGCGACGGAGTTCGGGCCGGACCACCCGAACTACGCCATTCTGCTAAACAACATGGCGGTGATTCACGACGGCCTGCGCCGTTACGCCGCAGCGGAACCGCTTTATAAACGCGCCCTGGAGATCCGGGAGAAGGCGCTCGGCCCCGAACACGAGCTCGTCGGGAAGACCTTGGCGCGACTGGCCGGCCTGTATTTCGACCAGGGCCGCTATACCGACGCGAAGCCGCTCCTCGAGCGCTCGCTCGCGATCCAGGGGTCGTCGCTCGGGCCCGACCATCCGAAGCTCGCACCGTTGCTGCACAAGCTGGCGACGCTCTATCAGCGCCAGGGGGATGACGAGGAAGGAGCGCCGCTGATGGAGCGGGCTTTGGCGATCCGCGAGAAAGCGCTCGGCCCCCGCCATCGGGATGTCGGAGAGTCACTGATCAATCTGGCGAAATTGCATGCGCGCCAGGGCCGCTATGACGAGGCCGAGCGACTCGGTAAACGCGCCCTTGCGATCGTCAAGGAGGTATACGGTCTGGATCATCCGCTGGTCGCGATTGCGCTCAACAATATCGCCGAGATCTATCGCCAGCAGGGCCGCCTCGCGGAGGCGGAGCCGCTCTACGAGCGCTCGCTCGCGATCGACGAGAAGGCGCTCGGCGCGAACCATCCTTCCGTGGCGACGACGCTGAATAACCTGGCGGCGCTCTACTATTCTCAAGGCCGGTATTCGAATGCGGAACCGCTCTACGAACGCTCGATCGCGATCGTCGAGGTGGCGTTCGGTCCCGACCATGCCTCGCTGGCTGAAACGTTGGGCAATTTGGGGCTGCTTCATAAATCACAGGGCCGTTTCGGCGTGGCCGAGCGGCTCTATGACCGGAGTCTCGCGATCGCCGAGAAGGCATACGGGCCGAACCATCG
>JASLSL010000200.1 GCA_030743445.1 Alphaproteobacteria bacterium | reverse complement strand
TGGCGCGGGGGCCGGTCGTCCTGACCGTCTTCCGCGGCAAGTGGTGACCCTACTGTAATGCGGAGCTGTATGCTCTGCAGGAAGTCCTCGAACAGATCAACGCCGCCGGTGCCACCCTGGTGGCGCTCACCCCGCAGCTCGCCGAGCACAGCCAGGCGATGGTCGAGCAGCACTCGCTCGGCTTCCAACTGCTGCACGACGTCGGCGGCGCCTATGCCGAGCAGCTCGGGCTCAAGTTCAAGCTGCCCGACGACCTGGCCGAGGTCTACGCCAGCGTCGGCATCGACCTGCCGAAGTTCAACGGCGAGGACAGCTGGACCCTGCCGATGCCGGCGCGCCTGGTGGTCGACGGCGGCGGCACGGTGCGCGCGGCCGATATCGATGCCGACTACACCGCGCGGCCCGAACCGCAAAAGACCCTCGACGACCTCGCCGCCCTGTAGCGCGCGGGGGGCGTCCTCCGAATCGACAAGGGCGGTGGCTGCCGGGCCGCCGCCCTTTTCGTATCGACTCCCCCGGGCAAAACCTGTTGATTAGCACCGGCTAAAGGACACGGGGAGACATCGCGATGAGCCTCGATACGGACATGGCCCAGCCGTCGCTGGGCGGGCAGGCGATTTTCGACGACCAGGTGGCGGCGACCGAAGGCTCGAAGCCGACGCCCTTCAGCCTGAAGGCGCAGATGCTCGACCAGGGCCGCACCGACACGGTGCTGGCGGCGACCGAGGACCTCTCGGTCCGGCTCAAGGTCTATGCGTCGGGCGGCGAGAACGCGCTCCACGCCCATGTCGACGAGGATCACGTCTTCGTCCTGCTCCAGGGCAGCGCCCGGTTCTACGGGCCGGACGGAGAGGCCCTCGACCTCGAGGCCCACCAGGGGATGATGATGCCGAAGGGCCTGCTCTACCGGTTCCACGCGACCAGCGAGGACGAATGCCTGGTCATGCTGCGCATCGGCACGCCGAACTTCCAGAAACAGGCCAGCGTCGACCGCATCGGCCGCGACGGCAACCCGCTGGCGGGCGATTCAAAAGAGAATAAATCCGTGCCGGTGATCTTCAGGGACGGGGCCTATTTCGGCGACTGATCCGGCCTGCTACAAGAAACGCGAACCGGAAGAAACCAGGGAGACCCACTCATGTCCGACGCAGCGGAGAAATCCCCGCTCACCACCTTCCGCGAGCATTGCGAAAACGGCGAGCTCGCCTACCAGGTCACCGCCGACGGCACGCCGGTCTATTACCCGCGCCTCGCCGCCCCGGGCACCGGCGAGACCGGCCTCGCGTGGAAGGTCAGCGCCGGGCTCGGCACCGTGCACGCCACGACCACGGTCTGCCCGCGCGGCGGCGAGCCCTACGACGTCTCGCTGATCGACCTCGACGAGGGCTTCCGGATGATGAGCCGGGTCGAGGGTATCGACCCGATGGAGGTCGCGATCGGCATGCGGGTCAAAATGCGGATGATCCCCGGCGCCGACGACACGCCGCCCTATCCGGTGTTCGACCGGGCGGAGGACGCGTGATGAGCGATCTCAGGGGAAATATCGCGATCGTCGGCACCGCCGAGTCCGACCTCGGCACCGTGGCGCCCGACATGTCGCCGATCGACCTGGTCGCCCAGGGCATCGTGCGGGCGCTCGACGACTGCGGGCTGGAGTTGAAGGACGTCGACGGCCTCTTCGCGGCGATGAGCCAGTCGCGCATGGTGGCGCTCTCGACCGCCGAGTATCTCGGCATCCAGCCGAGCTATTTCGATTCGACCCAGATCGGCGGCTCCTCCTTCATGGCCCACATTACCCACGCCCAGGCGGCGGTCGCCGCCGGACTCTGCGAGGTCGTCGTCGTCGCCTACGGCAGCACCCAGCGCTCGGTCAGCCGGGCCGCCGCCTCGGCGCGCGAGCCCAATCCGTGGGAGGACCCCTACAAGCCGATGCAGCCGCCGTCGTCCTACGCGCTCGCCGCCTCGCGCCACATGCACCAATACGGCACCAAGCGCGAGCAACTTGCCGAGGTTGCGGTCGCGGCGCGCGAGTGGGCCAAGCTCAACCCCAAGGCGTTCCGCCAAGAGGATATGACGGTCAAGGACGTGCTCGACGCGCCGATAATCAGCTATCCGTTCACCGTGCGCGACTGCTGCCTGGTCACCGACGGCGGCGGAGCGATCGTCATCACCACGCCCGAGCGCGCCAAGGATTTGAAACAGAAGCCGGTCTACGTGCTCGGCACCGGCGAGGCGATCACCCATGCGATGATCAGCCAGATGCCGGACCTCACGGTCACGGGTGCCGCGATCTCGGGGCCGCTCGCCTTCGGCAAGGCCGGGGTCGGGCCGGCCGACATCGACGTGCTGGCGCTCTACGACGCCTTCACCGTCAACACCATGTTGTTCCTCGAGGACCTCGGCTTCT
The DNA here is from genome assembly GCA_030743445.1 of Alphaproteobacteria bacterium. Taxonomy (GTDB): domain Bacteria; phylum Pseudomonadota; class Alphaproteobacteria; order UBA8366; family UBA8366; genus JASLSL01. The sequence goes on along the minus strand of JASLSL010000200.1, from coordinate 9,541 downwards.
GCAAGAAAGGCGAGGGCGGCCATTTCGTCAGTGGCGGGCGGATCGCGCCCGGCGGCGAGCTGGCGGTGAATACCAGCGGCGGCGGTTTGTCCTACTGCCATCCCGGGATGTACGGGTTGCTGGTGTTGATCGAGGCGGCGCGCCAGATCCAGGGCGTGTGCGGCGAGCGCCAGCAGGACGGCGTCGAGCTGGCGCTGGCCCACGGCAACGGCGGGGTGCTCTCCAGCCAGTGCACGGTGATCCTCGGCAGCGCGGCGACGTTGTAGACGCCAATGGCGGGACCGACCCCATACATCGAGCCGATCACCGAGCGCTACTGGGCGCTCGGCTTCGAGCCCTACCGCTGGTACCACGCCGAGGACCCGCCGCCGTGGACGCCGCTGGCGAAGCCGCTAGGGGAATGCCGGGTCGGGGTGCTGTCGACCGCCGGGACCTACGTGAAGGGCCAAAAGGCCTATTTCTACAAGGACGACACCTCCACGAGGGCGATTCCCAAATCGACGCCGGCGGACGACATCCGGTTTTCGCACGTGACTGAGCACTACCTGCCGGGCCCGCGAGAGGACCCGAACAGCATCTTCCCGATCGATACCCTGAGACGCCTCGAAGCCGACGGCGTGATCGGCGAGATGGCCGAGGATTTGTTCTCGTGCATGGGCGGCATCTACTCGCAGCGCCGCGTGCGCGAGGAGCTGATCCCGAGGGTGGCGGCGCAATTCGAGGCCCAGGGGATCGATATTGCCTTCCTGGTCCCGCTGTGACCGGTCTGCCATCAGACCGTGAGTCTGATCGCACGTTTTCTCGAGGCGGGCGGCACGCCGACGCTTTGCACCGCGAGTGCCTTGGACATCATTACCGCCGGCAATCCGCCGCGCGCGGTGTTCGTCGACTATCCGCTCGGCAATACGCTCGGGCATCCGGGCGACGCGCAAGAGCAATACGCCATCACCCGCCGCGCGCTCGAAGGCTTCGAGACGATCCAGGCCCCGGGCGAGATCGTCCACTTCGAGAACGACTGGGGCGACGACGAATGGCGCGGCAATGTGCTCGACGCCTCGCTCGGCGACCAGCGCGCGCCGCGCGACGAAGTGCCGCGCTACCAGTTCGAGGAGGACCGCATCGCCGCCGAGGGAGCGTAGGGGCACTCCGATGACAGCGATCGCCATCGATATCCCGGAAGACGTACTCGCGGTTCGCGACGGGTTGCGCGGTTTCGCCGAGGCCGAGATCATGCCGCGCCACGCCGCCAACCGCGAGCTGTTCGAGGACCAGCGCCTTCTCTACCGCGAGGACGGACGGTTCTCCGACGAGCTGGTCGCGCTGATCGGCGAGGTCCGGCGCACCGCGGCCGAGGCCGGCTACTACACCATGTGCGTGCCCGAGGAGCTCGGCGGCGGCGGGCTCGGCCATCTCGCCTATTTCGTCGGCTTCGAGGAGCTGTTCCACCACTGCGGACCGCAGAACTGGCTGATGCTCTACGCGATCAGCCACTGGGCCTTCGGGCCGAGCCGGCTGTTGGAGCGGGTCACCGAGCGGGCGCGCGAGGAAATCCTCGAGCCTTTGATGGCCGGCGAGAAGACCATGTGCTTCGGCCTCTCGGAGCCGGGTGCGGGCTCCGACGCCGCCGCGATCAAGACCAAGGCGGTCGCCGATGGCGAGGGCTGGCGCCTCAGCGGCCGCAAGATCTGGACCTCGAATGCACCGATCGCCGACTACTGCATCCTCTTCGCGGTGACCGACGCCGAGAAGGCGGCGGCGCGCCGGGGCGGCATCTCGGCGTTCCTGGTGCCGACCTCGGCCGAGGGCTTCGAGGTCCAGCGGGTGATCAAGCTGTTCGGCCATATCGGCGGCGACGAGGCGGAGCTTGCCATCGAGGACCTCTATGTCGAGCCGTGGCAGCTCGTCGGCGAGCTGCATCAGGGCTTCAAGACCGCGCTCTACGGGGTCTCGCTCGGGCGTATCTACAACACCGCGCGCGCCGTCGGCTACGGCAGATGGGCCTTGGAGCAGGCGCTCGACTACGCCCAGACCCGCGAGACCTTCGGCCGTCCGATCGCCGACTACCAGGGCGTCACCTTCCCGCTCGCCGAATCCGCGAGCGAGCTGCACGCGGCCCATCTGATGGGGCTCAACGCGGGAATGCTGCTGGACCAGGGCTCGCCGGCGGTGAAGGAGCTCTCGATGACCAAGGCCTATGCGGTGCAGGCCGGCTTCCGCGCCGTCGACCGGGCGATGCAGACCCACGGCGCCATGGGCTTCACCAACGAGCTCGGCCTCACCCACGCCTGGCACGCGCTCCGCGTCGTCAACGTCGCCGACGGCACCAACGAGATCCTCTACCGCACCGTGGCCCAGCGCCTGCTCAAGGGCGACGTCGAGCTTTAAGCACGTTATGCCGACTGGCGAAGTATCAGGTTATCGGAGTACGGCCGGCCTGCCTCGAATCCCAGGCCACCGTTCATTTGGTTCCGACTCTCAGGCATGGATTCGGGATCGCAAGGCACGCCAAATTACGGGGACACGATCTCGATGCATCGTGACGAATCGGCATGGCGTGCCGCCATCGTGTCCCCGCAATTTGGCCGGGCGCGCCTAACGTCCGGCATGACGTTTTAGTAAAGACCGTCATTCCGGGGCGCCCGCGGGGCGAACCCGGAATCCATGCCTGAGCGTTGCCGTCAGTCCGATCAATCGCTCGCTGGCATTATTCGACCGCGATGTCGGCCCTGGCGCCGCCGGTCATGGCGAGCAGGTCCTCGGGCGTCGTCTCGAACACCGCGTTCGGCGCGCCGGCCGCGGCCCAGACGATATCGTGGACCCAGAGGCCGGTGTCGAGATAGGTCGCGATCGATTCCGTATGGCCGACCGGCGCCACCCCGCCGATGGCGTAGCCGGTCCGCTCGCGCACGAAGTCCGCGTCGGCGCGGCCGATCTTCTCGCCGACCAGCGCGCGGAGTTTCTTCTTGTCGACTCGGTTGTCGCCGCAGGCCATGACCAGGATCGGCCGATTGCTCCGTTTCGCACGGAAAATCAATGACTTGGCGATCTGTCCGACGGCGCAGCCGATCGCCCCTGCGGCCTCTTCCGAGGTGCGGGTGCTTTGGTCGAAGGTGACGATACGCGGGCTTTGGCCGAGCCCGGCGAGGGCCACCTCGAGGCGGGCGGTCGAGGACATGAGCTAGGTTAGCGCAGCCCGGCCGGCGAGGAACGCCTCCATATGGCCGACCGCCTTCAGCGCCAGGGCCGCATCGGTGAGCTCGTCGTAGACCGGAATGCCCGCGGCGAGCGCCCGCCCCCGGCAGTCGCGCCGCTGGTCGTCGATCTCGGGCGAGCCGTCGGAGCGTAGCACCAGCGCGAAGTGGGCCTGGCCCGGGAACTCGCCCCTGACCCGGACCGCGGCATCGAGCAAATTGTCGACCGGGTCGACCGAGCCGCGGCCGACGAAGGCCGCCAGGTTCAGGTGCATCACCACCGCGTCGGGTGCGGCCGCCTCGTAGACGATGTCGAGGATCCGGTTGGCCACCAGCCCATTTTCTTGCTGCAGGGTGCCGACCGGCGTGTCGATCGGATTGGCGAGTGCGGTGCCCGGCGGCAGGTTCAGGCCCTCCAGGCGGCTCAGCGCTGCCCTTTCGAACGGCGAGACAAGGAGCCCGGCCTCGGCGAAGAAGTCGGTCGCCAGCACCGAGGTGCCGCCGCCGTTGCCGAACAGCACGATGTTCCGGGTCGGCCGGTCCTGCCGCAACTCCAATTGCTGGAAAGCGAGCAGGACGTCGACGAACTCGTCCACGGTGGAGACCATCACGGCGCCGGTCTGGCGCGATAACGCGACCCACGCCCTGCCGTCGCCGGCGAGCGCTCCGGTGTGCGAGGCGGCGGCGAGCCGTCCCTGTCGCGTTCGGCCGCCGACCAGCAGGACCACCGGTTTCGCCGCCGCGGCATCGCACAGCAGCTCGAAGAACCGACGGCCGTCCTTCACGTCCTCCAAGTAGAGCCCGATCACATCCGTGTCCGGGTCCGAAAGATAGAACTCCAACAGATCGGTCGGCGTGATGTCGGCGCAATTGCCGGCCGAGACCAGGCCGCTGAACCGCAGGCCGCGCCACTGGCCGCGCTTGATGATGTCGGTGCCGAGCCCGCCGCTCTGGGTCACCACGCCGACGCCGCCCGCCGTCTTCGGCGAGTCGACCGAGAACGCGACCCCGCCGCGCGGCGAATAGAGGCCGAGGCAGTTCGGGCCGATCACCCGGCAGCCGCCCTGGCGGGCCTTCTCGACGAGGTCGGCTTCGAGCGATTTGCCGGCCTCGACCTCGCCGAAGCCGCTCGAGATCACCTGGGCGAATTTCAACCGGCCCTCGGTTTCCGCCAGCACGTCCGGAATGTGTGCCGCGCCGATCGCGATATAGGCAAGGTCGACCGGCCTCGGCGCTTGGGCGATGGTGGGGTAGGCGGCGAGCCCCTCGATCTCGCCGGCCTTGGGATGGATCGGATAGATCTCGCCCGCGTAGCCGAAATCCCGCATCCGGCGGATGAAGGTGTTGGCGATGGTCGTCGACGAAGCGGACGCGCCCAGCACCGCCACGGTCTCGGGCCGGAACAGCGGTCGGAAGCGCTCCAGCACCGGCAGCTCATGGCTTGGTTTCGGCGACCGATCCCCGGTGTCACCCGAGAGGATGAACCGCGCGTCCGCCGCGACCGCGCCCTTGGCACCGACGATCACCGGATTGAGGTCCACTTCCGCGATGCCGCCGCCGAGGGTCGTCAGCAGCCCGTCCTCGCCGCCCAACTGTAGGAGAACCTCGACGATCGCGTCGGTCGAGACCGCGGCCTCGCCGCGCACCCCATGGAGGATCGCGGCGCCACGAAGCTCGGCCAGCATTTGGCGGGCGTCGCGCTCCGTGATCGGGCAGATGCAAAACGCCACGTCTTCCAGCACCTCGACCAGGATGCCGCCGAGGCCGAGCATGACCATCCACCCGAAGCGCGGATCGCGGACCGCGCCGATCACCACCTCGCGACCCGCGGGCGCCATCTCCTCGACCAGGTAGCCCTGGATATTCGCTGGCATCCTGGATGCCATTTCCTCGATCGCGGCCTGGACGGAAGCGGCGTCTTCGAGATCGAGCCGCACCCCGCCGACGTCGCTCTTATGCAGGATATCCGGCGACATGACCTTGACCGCAAAGGGCGGCGTCAAATCCGCGATTGCCGCCTCGACCTCCAAGGCATCTTTAACGACAACACCGTTCGGCACGGGGATGCCGAACTCGCCGAGCAGGCGCTTGCCCGCGGCCTCGTCGAGCGATTTGCGCCCGGCGCGGAGGGCGGCCGCGATGATGTCCTGGGCGGTCACCGGTGCCTCAGTTGCTGGTCGGCCAGGTTTGCATCAGGTGCTCGCCGATGCCGCCGCTTTTCCGCAGCCGATAGACGTCGAGCATCCGGATGATGTAGTCGCGGGTCTCCTGCGGCTTGACCACGTTCTGGACCGCGTAGCTCATGGCCATGTCCCAGACCTCGATGTCCTGCTGGATATGGGCCAGTGCGTCCTCGAAGCCGTCGTCGCCGGGCTCCAAATTGTGGACGATGCGGGTCGCGAAGACCGGGTCCATGAAGCTGACCTCGGCGGTCGGCCAGGCGATCATCTCGCTGTTGTTGCGCCCGCCGCCCATCGCCACATAGGCGCGGCCATAGGCCTTGCGCACGATCACGGTGATGGTGGGCACGGTGACCAGGCTGGTCGCGTTCATGAAGTTCATGATGTGGCCCGGCGCGCCGCGGCGCTCGGCCTCGGTGCCGACGACGAAGCCCGGCGTGTCCATGAACCGGACCATGGGCACGTTGAAGGAATCGCAGAGCACGGTGAAATCGACGATCTTGCGGATCGCGTCGACCGACATCGCCCCGCCGCCGATCTGCGGATTGCTGGCGATGATCCCCACACTCTTGCCGCCGAGCCGCGCCAAGGCGATGATCGCCGCCCGGCCGAAGCGCGGCTTGAGCTCGAACAGGCTCCCCTTATCGACGATGGTCTCGACGATCGGGCGGATGTCGTAAACCTGGGTGCGCTTTTCCGGCAGGATGTCGAGAATGCGGTCCTGGTCGGCGCCCGAGCCGTCGGCAACAGGGGCGTCGGGCGGCAGTTCCCGGTTGTGGCCCGGCATGTAGGAGAGGAACCGGCGGATCGCCTCGAACGCTTCCTCGTCGGTGTCGACGAAACAGTCGGCGAGGCCGGTCGTGTCGGCGTGCAAGCGCCAGCCGCCGAGGTCCTCCGGGTCGACGGTCTCGCCGACCGCCATAGAGACCAGGCGCGGGCTCGAGACCGACATCACCGAGCCCTTGCGCATCACCGCGAAGTCGGAGCAGCAGCAGATCCAGGCCGACGAGCCGAACGAGGTGTCGAGCGCCGCCGCCGCCCACGGCGTCTCGCGGGTCCGGCGGAACTGGGTCGGGTCGGTGCCGAGCATCGAGCCCATGCCCATCGAGCCCATGACGTCGGGCAGGCGGGCCCCGGTCGACTCGCCGATATGCACGAACGGCATGCCGAACTCGCCGGCCGAGCGCCGGATGTGGCCGAGCTTCTTGGAATTGGTCGCCCCGGTCGAGGCCCCCTTGACGGTGAAGTCGTAGACGCAGACCGCGACGTCGCGGCCGTCGATCCTGGCGAAGCCGGTGATCTTGCCGTCGCGCGGGGTCTTCTCGGTGTCGCCCTCGCGCGGCGAGGCGCCGAGCAGGCCGGATTCGGCGAAGCTGCCATGGTCGACCAGAAGCTCCATGCGCTCGGCGGCGTTGAGCATGCCGCGCTCCCGGCGGCGGGCGAGCTTCTCCTCGCCGCCCATGGCGGCGGCCTTCTCGCGCCGCCGGTCGAGCTCGGCGAGCAATTCCCGATGTTCCATCTGAAGCGTCCCTGCAATTTATAACGTTGCCTTATTTACAACGATATTTTATATTTCGCAACATATGGCGACACGCACCTCCTCCACGGTGATCAAGGCCCTCGACCTCATCGACCGCCTGGTCGAGGGCGAGGCCGAGCAGTCGGTCGGGCGCTTGGCGGCCGAAACCGGGATCCACAAGAGCACCGTCGTGCGGCTTTGCCGGACCCTGGTATCGCGCGGCTACATGCGGCAGGCGAGGGCCGGGAGCTATCGGCTTGGCCCGCGGATCGGCGACCTGGCCAAGGCCTATGGCAGGCAGTTCAGCCTCGAGGACGCGGTGCGCCCGGTCTTGCGCCGGCTTCGCGATGCGACCGGCGAGAGCGCGTCCTACTACGTCAGCGACCGGGCCGAGCGCATCTGCCTCTACCGCGAGAACTCGCACCACCGCATCCGCCACCATGTCGACGAGGGCGCGCGCCTGCCGTTCCGCGAGGGCGTGGTCGGGCGCGTGCTGCTCGCGTTTGTCGGCGAGAACGGCCGGGCCTATGCGGCGATCCGCAAGGCGGGTTATCTGAGCGCCGAGGGCAGGGAGCCCCATACCGCCTCGATCTCGGCCCCGGTCGTGGCCGGGGACGGCGCGCTGGTGGGTGCTGTCGTGGTCTCCGGCCTTTCGTCGCGCTTCACCGCGGCCGCGCGCACCCGCGCCCTCGACCTGGTGCTGAGTTCCTGCGCCGAGCTGTCGCGGCAGCTGCAGGAAGGGGGTTAGTTCCGCCCCAGCACCGCCTCGCGGAACCTGGCCTTGTGCCAGGAGGCGTCGCGCGAGCGGTGGATCGGCGGCGGCTTGGTCGGCGCCACCTTGACCAGCACGAAGGACGTCCCGTTGGCCGCGCGCAGGATCGCGGCCGCCTCGGCGAGCTCGGAGTCCTGGGTCACGGTGCGAACGTTCGGGATTTGCCCGCCTTCGGCCATTTTGGCGATATCGACGCCGCGGCCGGTGTGGCTCTCCTGCCAGCCGGTCTCGCCGTAGTGCTCGTTGTCGACGCAGACGATCGAGAGGTTCGGCGGGTTCATCACCCCGACGGTGGCGAGCGAGCCGACGTTCATCAACAGCTCGCCGTCGCCGGTGACGACGATGACGCGGCGCTCGGGCTGGGCCAACGCCAATCCCAGCCCCATCGCCGTCGCCGCCCCCATCGCGCCGCTTAGCGTAAACGCGGTCGGGCAGTCGGCCCCGGTTATCGCCAGCACGTCGTCCTTCGAGCCGGCGAGGCCGGTGACGATCAGCGCGTCGTCGACGTCGCCCAAGAGTGCCGCTACCGCGTGGCGGCGCTCGAGCATGCCCTCGGCAACGGCCTCGTCGGGACCGGTGCGCAGTTTCGGCTTGCTCGCCATCTTAGCTTTCCCCCCCTGTCGAGAACGCCTTGGCGCCGAGGAGCTTCTGGGTCAACAGCACCGCGATCGCGTCTTCGGCCTGGTAGGCCATGGTGCAAGCGGCGCGCGCCGTCGGGATCAGGTCCGCCTCGGTCTCGACCCGAAAGCAGGTGATGCCCGAATCCTCCATCACCGGCTGGGTCGCCTTGCCCATCGCGAGCTGCCACGGATTGCCCTCGCCGAAATCGCCGCGCATGCTGACGAAGGTCAGGAACGGGAACCTGCCGTGCTTGATCAGCGAGAAGAAGTTGACGCAGTTGCCGACCCCGCTCGACTGCATCAGCAGCACGCTCTTGGCGCCGCCGAGATGGGCGCCGGCCTGCAGCGCCACACCTTCCTCCTCGGTGGTCAGCGACACGGATTCGACCTCCGGGTCGGCGATCGAGCGGTTGATCAGCTCCTTGTGGCCCGCGTCGGGGACGTAGGAGAACTGGGTGACGTCGAACTCGCGCAGCAGGTCGTATAGCTCGCCTTGCCAGGCCGGCGCATCGGACATTGCGGGTCTCCCTGTGTTTCCCTCGGTCTTTCCTAGAACGGGCGGTCGCCCGCGACCGTGACCCGGTAGCCGTGGCGCACCTCCGGGTGGTAGTCCCAGACCGTGCGGTGCTGGGCGCAGCGATTGTCCCAGAACGCCACCGACTTCTCGCGCCAGCGGAACCGGCAATGGAACTCCGGCGTGGCGATATGCTCGTAGAGCATCCTTAGGATCGCGTCGCTTTCGTGCTTTTTCAGTCCCTCGATCCGGGTCGTGAAGTTCTCGTTGACGAACAGCCCCTTGCGGCCGGTCACCGGGTGGGTCCGCACGATCGGGTGCAGCGCCTGGGGAAAGACGTCCTCGCCGTCGCGCAGCTTGCCCTTGGCGCCGAAGCGGTCGCGGTGGACCGGCGCCGACTCGTTCCACGCCTTCATATCGGCGATCAGTGCCTTGATCGGGTCCGAGAGCGCGTCGTAGGCGGCGTACATGCTGGCGAACATGGTGTCGCCGCCGACCGCGGGAATCCGGTGGAGGTGCAGGATGCTGCCCATCGGCGGCTCCTCGTCGCACGAGACGTCGGAATGCCACTTCATGCCGGCGACGAACTTCGAGGTCTCGTCGGCGTGGATGGTGATGATCTCGGGATGGCCCTTGGGCGCCTTCGCGGTCGGGTGGATGTGCAGCTCGCCGAACATCCGGCCGAACGCCTTGTGCTCGTCGAGCGTCATATCCTGGTCGCGGAAGAACACGACGAGGTGCTCCA
>JASLSL010000199.1 GCA_030743445.1 Alphaproteobacteria bacterium | reverse complement strand
TCTGGACGGATCGAATACAGCCACCGGCCGGTGAATTCCGAGGAGCCGCCGGAAGTCGTGGAGATCGAACAAGGGGCGATGTTCTTCACGCCGCCGATGGTCGAGCACGCGATGGTCTTCCCCGAGGATACGTTGTTCCTGACACTGAGCCGCAACCCGCGCGATCAAGCGAGCTATGAAGCCGACGTGGAGCGGGTCGAACTGGTTCCACCACCGAAATCTGAATGAGCGATCCGCTGCGCCGCCGCGACGATTGCCGGCTCTGCGGGTCCGGATCGCTCGGCTTGGCCCTGTCTCTGGCGCCGACGCCGCCGGCCAATGCCTTCGTATCGAGCGAACATTGCGACGAGCCGCAGGCGCTCTTTCCGCTCGACCTTCACCTCTGTGGCGACTGCGGACACCTGCAACTCCTCGACGTGGTCGACCCGGAAGAATTGTTCGCCGATTACATATACGTGTCGGGGACGTCGCCCGCCTTCGTCGATCATTTCCGAGATTACGCCGCGGCATTAAGCGCCCGCGCCGGGCTCGGCCAAAAGGACCTCGTCGTCGATATCGGCTCCAACGACGGCACCATGCTCGGGTTCTTCAAGGCGGGCGGCCAGCGTGTGCTGGGAATCGACCCGGCGCGCGAAATCGCGGCGCGGGCGAACGACGCCGGGATCGAGACCCTGGTCGAGTTCTTCACTGTCGAGCTCGCCGAGCGCGAGCGCGAGCGCGTCGGCCCGGCGCGGGCGATCACCGCCAACAACGTCTTCGCCCATATCGACGATCTCGCTGGCGTCGCCGACGGGGTCCGCACGCTGCTGGCGCCGGACGGACTGTTCGCCTTCGAGGTCTCCTATCTGATGGACGTGATCGAGAAGACCTTGTTCGACACGATCTATCACGAGCATCTCGACTATCACGCGCTCGGCCCGCTGGTTCCATTCTTCGCCGCGCGCGATATGGAGGTGGTGGCCGCCGAACGCGTGGCGTCGCACGGCGGATCGATCCGCGTCTTCGTGCAGCACGCGGGCGGCCCCCATCGACGCGAGGCGGCGGTCGAGGGCTTGATCGAGGAAGAACGGGCGCGAGGCCTCGGGCGGCTGGAAACCTTCCACGACTTCGCCGAGCGGATCGATCGCCTAAAGGGGGAACTCGTCGATTTGCTGTCGGGTCTCGGCCGCGACGGCATGCGCATTGCAGGTTTCGGGGCGCCGGCGAAGGCGACGACCCTGTTGCATCATTTCGAGCTCGGCGGCGAGTTGGAGTTTATTGTGGATGACAGCCCGTTGAAACAGGGGCTCTATACGCCGGGCCACCACATCCCGGTGGTCGCGAGCGAGGAACTGTACAAGCGCATGCCCGACTACACGCTGATCCTCGCCTGGAACTTCGCCGCGCCAATCATGGCGAACCACCAGGACTACACCCGGCGCGGCGGGCGCTTCATCGTGCCGATTCCCGAAGTGAAAGTGACCCCGTGAGCTTGTTCCTTCCGACCGATATCGAGGAAATCGTCGGTCGCATCGGTGGCGATGCGGCAAGGCTCTCGGGCAAACGGATCCTGTTGGCGGGCGGCGGCGGATTTCTCGGCCGTTACTTCGTCGAGACATTCCGCCGGTTGAACGGTTTCGTTTTGGATAAGCCCTGCCATATCACCGTTCTCGACAGCTTCATTACCAGCGAGAGCGGCGTTGGCCAGGCGGAAGACGCCAACTTCGAGTTCGTCGAGCACGACATCGTCCAACCGCTCGACATCGATGGGACTTACGATTACGTGGTCCATGCCGCCGGCATCGCGAGCCCCTACTACTACCGCGCCTATCCGTTGCAGGCGCTGGAGGTATCGACCATCGGCTGCCGCAACCTGCTCGAGCTCGCCAAGCGGGACGATGCGCGGTTCGTGTTCTTCTCTTCGAGCGAGGTTTACGGCGACCCCGACCCGAAACATGTCCCGATGGCCGAGAGCTATCGAGGCAACGTCGCGACCGCCGGCCCCCGCGCCTGCTATGACGAAGGCAAGCGCGCGGGCGAGACCATGTGCCATATTTTCCACGACAGTTTCGGCGTTCACACCAACTGCATCCGGCCATTCAACGTCTACGGGCCGGGCATGTCGGAGACCGACTACCGGGTCCTGCCGAACTTCGCGAGCTGCATCGCCGGGGACCGTCCGGTCAACATCTACGGGTCGGGCAACCAGACCCGGACCTACTGCTACATCACCGACGCGATCGTCGGATTTTCGCTCGTGATGCTGAAGGGCGTGGCGGGTGCGATCTACAACATCGGTGCGCCGGAACCCGAGGTTTCGGTCGAGAAATTGCTCGACCAGATGGAATCCGCCCTCGGCCGGTCCATTGCACGGCAGTCGGTCGAATATCCGGACAGTTACCCGGGCGACGAACCGCAACGGCGTTGTCCCGACATACGCAAGGCGCATCTCCAACTTGGATATTCCGCCGAGGTCGCTCTCGCCGAAGGGCTCAAGCGGTTCCTCGACTGGACGGCGGATCACTACACCGGTGATGCGTGAGCCCTGACGCCAAGGGCGTCGTCAATGTCGGCCTCGTCGGCGCCGGCGCTTGGGGCCGACGCTTCATAGCCGCGATCAACGATCACCCCGACGTTCGGCTTACCGCCGTGGCGAGCCGCAATCCCGCGACACCTTCGCTCGTCGACCCGGCGTGCGCCGTCGTCGGTGAATGGCGCGAACTGGTCGTTATGGAGGGGATCGACGGCGTAATTGTCGCGACGCCGCCGTCGACACATGTGGAGATCGCGTCCGCTGCCCTCGAGGCCGGTCGGCCGACATTGATCGAAAAACCGCTGGCGATGGATGTCGCCGAGGCGGAGGCCCTATCGCTGCTGTCAGAAAAATTAGTCGTCCCGGTCCTGGTCGACTTCATCCACCTGTTCAATCCGGCTTGGCCGGCGCTGAAGGCCCGCCTCGACGACATCGGCGAGGTGCTGCACCTCAACGGGGTCGGCGGCCGGATCGGCCCTTTTCGCGCCGATACGCCGCCGCTCTGGGACTGGGCGCCGCACGATTTAGCTCTCGCCCTCGATCTCGCCGGAGAGCTGCCGGAGGTTGTCTCGGCGCGGCGCACGTCGGCCGCCGACACGAACGACGGCTATGGCGAAGTCGTCGATATCCGGCTCGATTTCCCGGGCGGGCTCAGGGCCGATCTCACCGTCGGCAATTTGCTGCGGGAGAGGACGCGCACCGTGACCGTGACCGGCCGGGACGGTTCGCTGTTCTACGACGATATCGGCGAGAAGGCGGTCGCTCTTCGCAGGCCGGCACGGGACGACGTCAGCTATCCGGTTGCCGCCACCCCTCCCCTTGCCAGTGCCGTTTGCGCGTTCGCCGACCTGACCGATGGAAACGCGGACCCGTTCGACACGCTGCGCCTGGGCGTCGAGACGACGCGGTTGATCGATGCGGTGGCCGCTTCCCTGCCGGTCGGCACGTCGCGCGCCAAGTGGACGAGCGTCGATTTCGCGAAATTAACGTCCGGGTATTAAATATCGGATAGGATCGCCTAGTATTGTTGACTCAGGGAACCGTCGGCCAACGACAATGAAGCACGCACGACCCGAGACCATCGACCAAGCGGAAGCGACACAGGCGCTGAAGGATAGCGAAGAGCGCTTCCGCGACTTCGCCGAGGCGTCGTCCGACTGGTTCTGGGAGATGGGCCCGGACCTTCGGTTTACCTATCACTCGGAACGCTATTTCGAGATTTCCGGCCTCCGTCCCGAAGACAAGATCGGCACGACTCGGACGCAATTCGTCAGTAATGACGATCTGGAAGCGGACAAGGAAAAATGGGTCGCGCATCTGGCGGACCTCGAGACCCATCGGCCGTTCCGGAATTTCGAATACTCGTTCACGACACCGGGTGGCGACGTTCGCCATGTCAGGACCAGTGGCGCACCCGTATTCGCGGCAGACGGCACGTTTCAGGGTTATCGGGGAACCGGCACGGACATCACAGCGACGATCGAGGCGCGTCAGAAGGTCGATTACGAACAGAAACTGTTCATGGGCGCGGTCGAAAGCATGTCCGACGGCTTCGCGTTGTTCGACCCGGAGGACCGGCTGGTGTTCTGCAACTCCATGTTCAAGGAGCAGAACCCGGAACTCGCTGATAATATTCGACCCGGCATGACCTTCGAGGACATGCTGCGCGACAACATCGAGCACGGGCGCATCCTGGATGCGATCGGCCGCGAGGAAGAATTCGTTCACGAGCGCATGGAACGGCATCGCAATCCCACGGAGCCGATCCTTTCGGCACGCAAGGACGGCCATTGGCTGCTGCTCAGGGAGGAACGGACGCCGGACGGTTGCACCTTCCTCATCAACACGGATCTGACCGAAATTCGAAAGCAGGAAGGGGCGCTCGCGGAGAGCGAGACGATGCTTCGGACCGTCTTCGACAACGTGCCGGTGGCGATCTTCCTCAAGGAACCGAACGGCGAGTATAAGTTCATCAACTCGCGCTACACGGACTGGTTCGGGATCGACCCGGATACGGTCGCTGGAAAATCGGTCGACGATTTGTTCGCGACGGAACGGGTCGAGCGCTATAAGGCGATGGACCGGAAAATCGCCGAGACCAATTCGGTCGTCACCGAGGAAGTCGAAATTCCGTTGCCGTCGGGCGAAACCCGCACGTTTTCGCTGACCAAATTCCCGATCGTGAGCGATGGCAAGCTCACCAATATCGGCGGCGTGATGAGCGATATCACCGAGCTCAAACGGTTCGAGGACGCGCTCGAGCTCGCCAAGGACCAGGCCGAGGAAGCCAATCGCACCAAGTCGGACTTCTTCGCCAATATGAGCCACGAACTGCGCACGCCCCTCAACGCGATCATGGGGTTTTTGGAAATTCTGCTCGGCAACGTCCAAGGCATGATCGACAGCAAGAAGAACGTCGAATACGCGCGGCATATCTACGACGCCGGCGAGTACCTGCTGCACATCATCAACGACATCCTTGACATGTCGAAGATCGAGGCCGGCGAGTATGCGTTGGACCGGCGCGTGGTCGATATGTCCGAGTTGGTGCAGACCTCGATCAACCTTGTAAAGCCGAAGATCGAAGCCGCGCGCCTGTCGGTGCGTTTCGAGAATGGCGAGACCGTGCCGCCGATCCGCGCCGATGAGCGCGCCCTGAAACAGGTTCTGCTCAATCTGCTTTCCAACGCCATCAAGTTCACGCCGACGGGCGGAGAGATCACAGTGTCGGCGGAACTTGCCGGCAATGAATACGCGCTGTCGGTCAAGGACAACGGGATCGGCATCACGCCCGATCTGCTGGACAATGTGACCGAGCCCTTCATCCAAGGCGACACGGCGCATAACGACCCGCAGCGGGGCACCGGCCTCGGCTTGACGATCACCAAGAAACTGATCGAACTGCACGACGGGTCCCTGACGATCGAGAGCGAGACCGACAAGGGGACCGTCGTGACGGCCCGCTTCCCGCAGGAGTGAGCCGACTGGCCGTGACCGATCGCAAGGTAGCGGCGAGTTAACGCGCGACTCAATCAGCCGTGCCAGGATAGGGTATCAACGCACGAACAGCCGCGCCTTGAGGCTGTTGCCCTCGCCGGCGTTTTGGATACCGAGGCTGAACCAGACCTGCCCATTCCAGTCCGGAGGCGCCCACTTCTCGAGGTCGAGGTAGTAGACGCTTTGCCGCCCCAGATCGATGAACTCGTTCGGCGGCTTACCGGTGCCCCAGCCATGGGCGACGCCCCAGCGGCCGCGGTCCAGCATCCCGATCCCGAGCGCCACTCGTTTGGTGTAACCGTCCGAGGTGCTGTAATCGATCATGAAGCCGGCGAAGGCGTTGGCGTCGTAATGCTTGTAGCGCGACGGCGCCTGGACCTTGACGTTCATGATCCTGGCATCTTCGAGTTCGACCCCGGCAAAGCCGTATCCCCACGTCGCATCGCCCATGCCGACCTCGATCACCGGGCCGTCGACCCGGGCATAGTCGACGCCGCTCAACAGCCATGTCGTCGTGTCCTTGTTGAGGATGGACAAATTCTTGGCGTCGGCGTTGCCAAGTGCACCACAGGTCAACACGACCGCCGCGAGTAGTGCGGCGAGCAATCGATTGCGGCATGGATATTTCTCGATCTTCATCGTCTCTCGATCAGCGAATCCGCCGTCCGTTCCACTTGTTGCCGGCCGGCGGCGCACCGCTGGTGTCGTCGCCGAACCACCAGCGGCCGGTGAAATCGTTGCCGCTCTCGGTCAGCTTCAATTCGATCGCGCCGCCGTCATCCGGCGCGTTGTAGGACGGGTGCTCACGCCAAGTGCCGGTCAGGCTTCTACCGTCGGCCGATACCCGCCCCTCGATCCGGCCTTGATCCCACTCGTAGGTCCCGGTGACCTTGCGGTCCTTGACCGTGAGGCGCATGGCGCCGAATTCGGTCCGCCACTCGCCGGCCCAAAGGTTGAGTTGGACCTTCTTCTTCTGCAGCGCCGCGAGCTTCATCCGCGCCAAGGGCACGAACACGCCGTTCGGAAATCGCGCGATATAGGCCTCGAACGCCTTGGCGTCGGTCGAATTCTGGATCGACTGCCAAAACAACGACTCCCGATCGACGCTGGGGGTGGCCGGCGCCGGGGCGCGCGCGAGCGGGCGGACCTTCGCCGCGGGCGCCGCACCTTGCGGCAATGCGAACACGAAGTCGCCCTGGTTGAAGCGCACGTCGTGCAGCTTGCCCGACTTCGGGGTCTGCGCCGAGGCGGTCAGATCGGTCATGCTTTGCGACAGGAAGAGGCCGAGCTCCGCCCCGGTGACGTAGCCGTCGCCGTTGAAGTCGGCGCGCTCGTCGCCCCGGATCGCGCGCAGAAACAGCTCGCGGAAGCTGCCGTCGTCGCGGACGTCCTGGCCCGCATCGCCCGAGGTCACGAACTGGCGCACCGGCTTGGTCGTCTTCTCGGTGATCGCCCGCGGCGGCGACGAGGCCCGGGTCCGAAAGATCGTGCCCGAGAAGCAGGAATCGAAAACCGACATCACGTGCTTCGCGCGCGCGAGGCGAACCAGCGAGCCGAAGTCGCGCATCGGCAGGGCGCTGACCAGGAACGCGGGATCGCTCGCAATCGGTGCGTCGGCCGGCACCAGGAACCCCTCGCCTTCGATCGTATGGCCGTGCCCGGCGAACCACAGGAAGAGCCGCGCGTCGGGATCCCGGCCGGTGATCGCGAAGAACCGCTTCAGGGTCTTGCTCAACCGGTCCGAGGTCAGGTTGGTCTTCAGGGTGACCTGGAAGCCCTTGAGCCGAAGCCCGTCCGCCACCGCGCGCGCGTCCTTGACCGCCATGCGCAGTTTCG
>JASLSL010000198.1 GCA_030743445.1 Alphaproteobacteria bacterium | reverse complement strand
CGTGCGGTCGATGGCGATGTCGTGGCGGATATTGAACGCCAGCTCGCCGCCAAACCAGTCGAGAAACCCTGTACGTTCGTCCTCAGCGTCGGCGGGAACGATGCGCTTGGCCATGTTGGGCTGCTTGAGGACACCTCTACTAACCGGTCCGTCCATACCGTGTTGCTTGAATTCGCCGCGGCTAGAGAGGAGTTTCGAACACGTTATACCGGGTCCATCGATGCGATCATGGAGCACGGTCAGCCATTGATTATATGCACGATCTACAATCCACAATTCCCTGACCCTGTACTCCAGAGGCTGGCTGAAACTGCGTTGTCATTCTTCAACGATGTTATCACCGAAGAGGCGCTCCGGAGACGGCTGCCCGTGATCGACTTGAGGGATGTCTGCTCTGATCCCGCGGCGTTCGCAAACTCAATCGAGCCGTCCGAGCATGGCGGCGACCTCATTACGAACGCCATAATCGAGCATCTACAGGGCTAAGTATCCTCATTCACGGAGCTTCTTCGCGACGTCCTTGGCGCGGGGGTGGGTATATCGGAACAGCATCCTGTAATCGCGATGCCCGCTTATCAGCGCCACCTCAGGCAATGTAAGTCCTAATTCAAAGAACCGAGAGATCGCTTCATGGCGAAGGTCGTGGAAGTGGAGGTCCTCGATTTCCGCTCGTTTGACGGTTCGCTGCCAGGCGAGCTTGAGAGCGTTCGTAGTGATTGGAAACACCAGCGCGCCCTTACCCGGGCTGAGGCCGTTTAGCAGGGCCACAGCGCGCTCTGAGAGCGGTATGGTCCGGGGCTCTCCGGATTTTGTCAGGGGGATGTGCAGGAGATGCTCGTCGAGCTAGAGGTCCGTCCAGCGGATGCGAAGCATCTCGCCCTGGCGCATACCGGTCTCCACCGCGAGCAGGATCAGCGGCTCGATCAGCGGGTTGCGACACACCCGACAGGCCTCGCGTAGCCGGTCAAGTTCTCCCTCGCGGAGGCGTCGTTCGCGCCCTCGGTTGACGCCAGGCTTCTTGACGCTCGCAAGCGGATTCCGAGGAAGGGGTAGTTGCCATTCATCGGCCGCGATCTTGAAGGCGTGTTGGAGGAGTGCGAGCTCCCTGCTGACCGTTGTCGGTGATACGTCATCCAGCCGTGCGTCGCGGTACTTGGCGAAGACAGATGGGTCTAGATTGCCAAGCGGGATCTCGGCGAAGGAGCGACGCCGCAAGGCATTGATGATGTAGGTCTCGATCTCAGCGGCCCCGCGCTTCCTGCTGACAACCTCATCGCGATAACGCTCCAGGAGCGTGCCCACCGTGAGCGTGTCGAGGACGCGTGGGTCTTGACCGAGATCGCGCCGGTCGGCCTTGAGCTCGGCCTGGCGGGCCCATTCAGCCGCGTCTCCTCGACGGTTAAACGTTCGGCTTTGTGTTGGAATACCCTTGCGACGGACGATCGCCTGCCACTTCACGCCCTTCCTGCGGATCGAGGCCATCTTGCACCTCCGTGGACCTATAGTGGACCCGGTGCGCTTGACCCTGAGTTGATGGCTTTCGAGGATTGTTCCTAAGGCTTTGAAATCCCTTAGGAAGGAAATGGTGGGCGCGGCTGGGTTTGAACCAGCGACCCCTACGATGTCACCGTAGTGCTCTCCCGCTGAGCTACGCGCCCATGGGGCATCATTGTGATGCCGGACCATCGACGATTAAACCCAAATTCGCCGCGGTTGCAAGATGGATCGACGGAACCGGCGCGCCGGCTAGCGGCCCAACAGCTTGGCGACCTGCCGAAGCAAGTCCCAGAGGTAGAAGGGCTTGGCGAGCACCTTGGTCCTGTCTCCCATCAGGTCGGGCGCGGACCAGGCGTCACCCGCGAAGCCGGTGACGAACAGGACCGGCAAGTCGGGAATGCTCTCGCGCGCACGCCGCGCGAGGTCCACGCCGTCGATCCCGGGCATGCGGATATCGGAGAGCAGCAGATCGCAGGCACCCGTGTCGATCAGGTCGAGCGCCGAGCCCGCATCGGAGACCGGGGTCACCCGATGGCCGGTCCTGGTGAGGGCCTCGGCGAGAAAGTTCCGCATCGCCACGTCGTCCTCGGCGATCACGACGCGGCACGCCTCGCCGAGCTCTGGGCTGCTTTCGAAATCTGGTGTTATCGGGGGGCGTCGTCCTGCGGGTTCGACTCGATGGTCCCGATCCTAGGACCGCATGCTTTAGAATTCGTAAATCCGAAGTCGATTTTTCGCCGCATCCCCCAAGCCTCGTGACAGCGCATCCGGCGATGGGTAAAACCGGCGCAGCGATAACGGTGGACCGACGATGCGCGACTTGGGAACCGGGATGTCATGACGACGATACGCGACGCGGTCCGGGCGGACCTCGCGCCGGAGCAGGAGATTTACGCCCACCACGTGATCCACGGGCTCGCCTCGTTCGAGGAGGAGCCGCCGGACCTCGCCGAGATAGAGCGGCGCTGGCGGGCGGCGACCGGGGCCGGCCTGCCCTACCTTGTCGCCGAGCTCGATGGCGCGGTCGTCGGCTACGCCTATTGCGGCGCCTACCGGCCGCGCCCGGCCTATCGCCACACGGTCGAAAACACGGTCTACGTGGCGCCGGACCGGACCCGCCTCGGCCTCGGCCGGACGTTGCTGTCGGCGCTGATCGAGCGCTGCGAGGGGACCCGGGTCCGCCAGATGATCGCGGTGATCGGCGACACCGACAATCTGGCCTCGATCCGGTTGCACGAAAGCCTTGGATTCCGCAACGTCGGCACCCTGAAGGGCGTCGGATTCAAGCACGGCCGTTGGGTCGACAGCGTCTTGTTGCAACGCACGATCGGCCCCGGGGAAGATACCCTGCCCGGGAAATAGGTCGAACCGTCCGATAACCCCCCGATTTGGCACGAAGCTTGCTGTTTCTCCTGACGAGGAGAAGGAGATGCGAGGCCGCAAATACGCTAAACGGCTGGTTCTGATTTCGGCGGCGGCAGTTTTCGCCCTTGCGATAGCCGCTGCCGAATCGGCCGCAAGGCCCGGATTCCAAGGGTATTCGGGGAATCCAGCGGATCTTTGCCGGCGCGCCGCCGCGGTCAAGGAAAGGGCCGCCGGCATCCCGCGCAAGCTGCTCTACGCGATTTCCGTCGTCGAGACCGGCCGCTGGAACGAGGCGCGCCAGGAAAGACTTGCCTGGCCGTGGTCGGTCAGGGCCGAAGGCCGGGGCCGCTACCTGCCGACCAAGCAAGCCGCGATCCGCGAAGTGCGCCGGCTGCAGCGCCGCGGGGTGAAGAACATCGACGTCGGCTGCATGCAGGTCAATCTGCACTTCCACCGCGCCGCCTTCGCAAGCCTGGACGAAGCCTTCGATCCCGCGGCCAACGTCACCTACGCCGCCGGGTTCCTCAAGGATCTGCACCGCAAGCGGCGGTCCTGGTCCGAGGCCGTCAAGCATTACCACTCGGCGACCGAGGAACTCCACGAGCCCTATCGCGCCAAGGTCTACCAGGCCTGGCGGACCGAGAAGAAGAAGGCGTGGACCAGCCTGCGCACCAAGCGCAACACCAAGCTCGCGAGCCGCGGCAATCCGCGTTACCGGACGCGCGGCTCCAAGGTGCGCCGGACAAGAGCCAAGGCGTCGACGGCGCTTGTGGCGCGGCAACGGGTCAGCCGGTTCCGCGCCGCGGCCTCGCGCTGGACGCAGACCCGGAAGCCGAAGACCACGCGCGCGCGCCGGCCCGGGGCCCGGTCGCCCGCGACCCGGTCGCGCGCGCCCAAGCCGCGCCGCATCGCGAGGTCGCCGACACCGTTCAAGCTCGCCGCCGCGGCCCGCCGGCAATTCGCCACCGCGCAACTTCTCAACGCCCGGACGCGCCGCAACGCGCAGGCCCAGCGGAACGCCGAGTCCCTGGCCCGGGCCTGGGCGGTGACGCGAAAGACGGACCCGACTAAATAACCCCCTTCTCGCGAAGTGCCGCGATCTCGTCCGCATCGAGGCCGAGCAGCTCGCCGTAGACCGCATGGTTGCCGGACCCAAGCGCGGGCCCCAGCGCATCGATCCGCCCCGGCGTCTCCGACAACTTGGGCACGACGCCCGGCACCACGACCTCGCCGACGTCCGGCTCGGTCAAGGTCACCAGGTTCTCGCGGGCGGCGAACTGCGGGTCCTCGAAGATATCGGCGATCGAGTTGACGGCGCCGCAGGGCACCTCGCCCGCGTCGCACTTGGCCAGCAGCTCGGCCTGGGACATCGAGCGCGTGAAATCGGAGACCAGGCCATCGACCGTCTCGCGATCGGCGAGGCGCTGGGGCATCGTTTGGTAGTTGTCGGTGGCCGCCAGCTCGGGCCGGCCCATGACCTGGGCCAGGCGCTCGAACATCCGGTCGCTGGTGCAGGCGATCGAGACCCACTTGCCGTCGCCGGTCGGGAAATGGCCGTGCGGACAGGCGTTGCGGGTGCCGATGCCCTCGCGGTCGCGGACGATGCCGGCGCGGGCATAGGCCGGCGCCAGCTCGTCGAGGAAGCGGAAGATCGATTCGTAGAGCCCGATGTCGATGACCTGGCCGCGCCCGGTTTCGTCCCGTCCCTTCAGCGCCACCAGGATGCCGATCGCGCCATACAGCCCCGTCGTGTAGTCGGCGAGCGAGGTCGAACCCGGCGTGACCGGCGGGCCGCCCGGCATGCCGGCGAGATGGGACAGGCCGCCGAAGGCCTGGGCGATGCGGGCGAATCCGGGGCGGTCCTTGTAGGGGCCGGTCTGGCCGTAGCCCGAAACGCGCAACAGCACCAGCCCCGGGTTGATCTCCGACAACACGTCCCAGCCGAGGCCCCAGCGCTCCAGCGTGCCGGGGCGGAAATTCTCGCAGACCGCGTCGGACACCGCGACCAGGCGTTTGAACAGGTCGACGCCTTCCGGCTGGCGCAGGTCGAGGGTGATCGAGGTCTTGTTGCGCGCCTCGGTCAGCCAGGCCAGCGTGTCGCCGCGCTCGGTCGCCGTGCCGTAGCGCCGCCACGGATCGCCGACGCCGGGCTGCTCGACCTTGATCACCTCGGCGCCGAACTCGCTGAGCACGGTCGCCGAGAACGGGGCGGCGATGAAAGTCGCGATATCGAGGATACGGACCCCCTCGAGCGGGCGCTTGGGCGCGGCGTCGGTCATTTCGGCGTCAATCCCGCCGGCGCTTGCGCTTGCGGCCCCGGGCGCGGCCGCGTCCGAGGGCGGATTTGATCGCGTCGCGGATGATCGACATGGCGCGGTCGACCTGGCTGTCGGTGGTGGTCATCGGCGGCACCAGGCGGATCACGTTCTTCAACTCGCGGACGCCGCGAAGCTGGAAGATCAATCCATTGGCGAGGCAATACTCGAAGATGCTGGCCGCCTCTTTTTCGGCCGGCGCCCGGGTCTTGCGGTCGCGGACCAGCTCGATGCCGAGCAGCACGCCGCGACCCCGCACTTCGCCGATCAGCTCGAACGCCGCCGCCATCTCGTCGAACGCCTTGCGGATGCGGCGCTCGATCCGCCGGGCGCGCTTCGCCATGTCCTCTTCCACCACGATAAGGAGGCTCTCCTCGCCGGCGGCGCAGAGCACCGGGTCGGTCGCGTGGCTGCGGGTCGCGAAATAGCCTTCTTTCACCGCCGCCTCGGCGACCTCGGGCGTCGCGCAGACCGCGCTGATCGGCAAGCCGCCGCCGAAATGCTTCGAGATCACGACGATGTCGGGCACGACGCCGGCCTCGTGCTGGAAGCCGAACAGCTTGCCGGTCTTGCCGAGCCCGGTCTGGGATTCGTCCACGATCAGCAGCATGCCGCGCTTCCGGCAGGCGTCCTGCAGCGCCTTGAGGTAGCCCTTTGGCGGGACGATGACGCCGCCGGCCGACAGGATCGGCTCGACGATCGCCGCCGCCGGCTTGGCGGTGAAATTGGCGTCGGCGAGCTCGAGGCTGGTGTCGAGGCACTGCAGCTCGCAGCCCGGAAATTCGAGCCGGAGCGGGCAGCGGTAGCAGTAGGGCGCCAGGATCGCCGCCGTCGCGGGGGCGACGATGCTGTGCTTCCGGCGGTCCCAGTTGAACGAGAGCGAGCGCGTGAGGTAGGAGGTCGAGCCGTGCAGACCCGCGTGGAAGCCGATCACGTCGGTGCCACCCGTCGCCTTCCGGGACAAGTCGATTGCCGCCTCGATCGAATCGCTGCCGGAGACCAGGAACAGGGACTTTTCCAAGGGTTTGGGCAGAATCTCGCCGAGCTTCTCGTGGAGGCGCAGGCGCGGCACGTGCAGCATGGTGTTGGAGGCGTGCAGCAGCGAGCCCATCGTCTCCTCGATGCGGCGGACGATGCGCGGGTGCTGATGGCCGAGTGCGGCCCCCATCTGGCCCGACTGGAAGTCGAGGTACTCCTTGCCGCCCGTGTCGGTGACGATGGAGCCCTTGGCCCGGGCGATCACCGGCCGCTTCTCGAGCCCGCCCATGTAGGACGAGCCCTCGACCGGGAACATCCAGCGCTCGACGATGCGCCGGGCCCGCGCCGGCGTCATGTCGTCGCGGTCAGTGCGGTCCTTGCCGCCATGGTGGTTGCCCCGTGGCATAAGGGCGATGGTAGCGGAGGGGCGGGGGGAAGGGCTAGCCGTTTACTCCGCCAACTCCGCCACCTCGGCCGCCGCGGCGCCGTTATGCGCTTCCTCGTAGGCCCAGGCCTCGGCCTTGAGCCAGTCGCGGAACGCCTTGACCTTGGGGCGCTTGATGCTGTTCTCGGTGTAGACGATCCAGTAGCCGAACTCCGACGGCAGCACCAGGTCGAAGGGATAGATCAGCCGCCCGGCGTCGATATCGTCGGTGACCAGCGTGGTGCGGCCGAGGGCCACGCCGACACCCTCCAACGCGGCGTTCTGCGCCGCGCCCGCGGTATCGAAGCGCAGCCCGCGCGCGGCATCGACCCCGGCGACACCCGCGGCGCGCAGCCACATCGCCCAGTCCGGCACCGCCTCCTGGCCGCGCTGGCCGTCGTCGTGCAGCAGGGTGAAGTTCGCGAGGTCCTCGGGCCTCTCGAGCCGCCGCCCGCCCCCCAAGAGCCGCGGGCTGCACACCGGCTGCATCTCGTTCGACAGCAGGTGCTCGGTCACCAGCCCCTCGTAGTCGCCGCGCCCGAAACGCACGCCGATCTCGATGCCTTCCCGGGCATAGTCGGCGAGGCCCATGCCGGTGGAAATCCGGATGTCGACCTCGGGATAGGCGATGTTGAAGTGCTCGATCCGGTGGACCAACCATTTGGCGGCGAAGGACGGGGTCACGGCGACGGTCAGGAACCCGCTTTCGTCGTGGTGGCCGAACTCCGCCATCGCCGCGTAGAAGGCGGCGAACCCCTTGCGGATGCCGGGCAGCAGGGTCTGGCCCGCCTCGGTCAGCATCAGGGTGCGCTTGGCGCGGCGGAACAGCTTGGCGCCGAGATACTCCTCGAGCCCCTTGATCTGGTGGCTGATCGCCGCCGGGGTCACGGCGAGCTCGTCCGCGGCGCGGCTGAAGCTGCGGTTGCGGGCCGAGGCCTCGAAGGCGCGGAGCGCGTTCAACGGGGGAAGTCGGGTCGCCATGGTCCAGTACCGGTCCTAAGTAACTTTAGATTTTCTAAAGTATATAATGAGAAATGATCGTTTGTCCAGAATCGCGTTATCCCCTATATAAATGGCAACGCAACGGAACAAAGGGGTTATACGAAGGATCATCGAAACGGCAATGGTTTGTTAAATTAATTCAAACTATTCGATGCCAAATATGACCGCCGGAGAGATAGAGGAGTATCCGAGATGACCTACAACCAAGACATCAAGGCGCTGGCGCCGCTTCCGAGCGGGGCGTTGCCGACCGACGACGAAATCAGGGCCCTGATCCACCGCGCCCACCAGAAGCGATCGGAAGCATTCGTCAAGCTGGTGCGGAACGTCTTCAAGCGCTGAACGATTTTCCAGCCCGGCGCGGCCACCTCCCCCCGGCCGGCGCCGGCCCTCCCTGGGCGACGGAGGGGCCGCACCAGCGGCCCTTTCGTCGCCTCCGGAAGAGGAAACACGAACGAGAGAACGAGAAAAAGGAGTCTTGGACATGACGACTCACTACGAAGCACGGCGTCCGGCAGGGGCGATCCCCTACGTGACGCTCACCGAGGGAGAGATTCACAGCGCCACGGTGCGCGCCCGCAAGGAACGGGCGGAAGTGTTCGCGAAGCTCCTGAAGGGCGGCATCGGCGCGCTGCGCAAGTTGATCTAACCGATCGCGGGCCGTGCGGGGCCCCGTGCCCCGCCCGATCCGCATTCTAAGGAGGATATGACATGTACGACGCCATCATGGTCGAACGGCTCGACCGCCAGTATCCCGACTTCAATCAGCCCAGGGCCGCGCGGGCGCGCCAGGCCTACCGTGATTACCTGCGCAACGGCCTCGGCGCCTCCGCCGCGCTGGCGCTGAGCCGCCCGTTGGTCGACGGCTAACCTTCGAGGCCGCCGCTCACTCGCAGCCAGGCACGGCCTTCAGAATATCGTTGGCGGTGCACTCCCAGGGTTTTTTCGGCGCCGGGGCCGGTTTCTTCGGCGCCGGCTTCTCGGGCACGGGCTTCTCGGGCGTCTGTTTCGGCGGCTCCCGGCGCCACCGAGACCCACGGCGCCAACCGCGCCTGTCGTCGTCGCGCCAGCCCCGCCAACGGACCCGGCCGCGCGGGCGGGAGTCGAGATAGGCGACGAAGCGGTAGATCTCCGCCCCTTCCAAACTGCCCGAGCCCACCAGATCGTGCATGAAGGCGTAGATCGCCTTTGCGTCGCCGGACACGATGCGGGCCTCGTCTCCGCTGTCCAGCTCGACGCCGTGCTTCTCCGCCAACTCCCTGGCGGCCGTAGAATCCGACGGCGACAGCAGTACCAGGTCGTCGCCGCGAATGCGGGCGAGCACGTTGGCGATCTTGATCTCGTGCACCGGGCCGTCGCTGTTCCGCACCATCCGGATGCGCAACATCCAGTGCCGCCGGCCGAGATACTTCGCTGCCATCCGGTAGGTCGCGTTCCATTTGCGGCGCACGAATTCATCGACCGCGTACTCCCGGTCGATCTCGATCCAGCGCAGTTCGAAGTCCTTGTTGCGTTTCTCGTAGACGCCGTCGGCGAGCCCGGTGATCCGGGTGCCCGCACCGGGCGGCACCGTATCGATCGAGGTCGAATAGCAGCCGGCGAGCAAAGTCAAACCCAACGCCGCCAGCGCCAACCTTCCGATACGCCGTAATCCAGTTGCTCCCATCATATCGAGTCCTCCTTTGGAAGGGTTATCCCTTTGGAAGGGTTATCGAAGGCCGAAAGCGATTTTTCGCCGTTTTGCGGACCGCCGTATCCGGCCCGATAGCCCGTCAGCCGCAGCCCGGAACGCCCTTCAGGATGTCGTTGGCGGTGCACTCGGACGGTTTCTTCGGCGCCGGTGCCGGTTTCTCGGGTGTCGGCCTCTGGGCCGGCGGCTCGGGCGAGGTGGTGGCGCAGCCGGCAAGCAGGCCGATGCAGAGCCCGACGGCGAGAATCTTCGCGAGTCCGGTCGTATTCATTATCTCACATCCTCCTCTAAGGCCGGCTATCCAAGGACGAAGGCGATAATTCCGCGATTTTCGGGAGGATTACTCCGCCGCCAGCGCGTCGCCGTCCTCCAGGTACCACCGGTAGGTCTCGGCGAGCCCGTCCGGGAGCGATATCTTGGCCCGCCAGCCGAGCGCATTCAGGCGCGAAACGTCGAGCACCTTGCGCGGGGTGCCGTCGGGCTTGGAGCCGTCGAAGGCTAGCTCGCCGGTGAAGCCGACCGCGTCCGCGACCAGCTCGGCCAGTTCGCGTACGGTCACGTCCTCGCCGACCCCGACATTGATCGGGATTTCCTCGTCGTAATTCGCCATCAGGAACACCGTCGCGTCGGCGAGGTCGCGGACGTGCAGGAATTCGCGCCTCGGCTCCCCGCTGCCCCAGACCGTCATCGTCGGCGCCCCGGTCACCTTGGCCTCGTGCGCCTTGCGAACGAGTGCGGGGATCACGTGGCTCGATTCGAGGTCGAAATTGTCGCCCGGCCCGTAGAGGTTGGTTGGCATCAGGCTGATCGCATCGAACCCGTATTGCCGGCGGTAGGCCTCGCAGAGCTTCACCCCGGCGATCTTGGCGATCGCGTAGGGCTCGTTGGTCTCCTCCAGGGGCCCGGTCAGCAGCGCCTCCTCGCGGATCGGCTGGTCCGCCAGCTTCGGGTAGATGCACGACGAGCCGAGGAACAACAGCTTCTCGACCCCGTGGCGATAGGCGGCGTCGATCACGTTGGTCTCGATCACCAGGTTGTCGTAGATGAATTCGGCGCGCTCGGTGTTGTTGGCGTGGATGCCGCCGACCTTGGCGGCGG
Source organism: Alphaproteobacteria bacterium (assembly GCA_030743445.1). Classification (GTDB taxonomy): domain Bacteria; phylum Pseudomonadota; class Alphaproteobacteria; order UBA8366; family UBA8366; genus JASLSL01. The sequence continues at coordinate 2,895 of JASLSL010000198.1, read as the reverse complement.
CGAGGAACACGAACTCGATGTCTTCTGCGTCGAAGAACGCGTCGACCGCGGCCTGGTCGGTCAGGTCGAGCTCGGCGCGGGTGCGCTCGACCAGGTTCTCGTGGCCGCCGTCGCGAAGTGCCGTGGAGATCGCCGAGCCGACCAGCCCCCGATGACCGGCGACGAAGATCTTGGCGGATGGGCCGAACTCAGGCACCTGCCGCGCCCCGGTGGGCGACATCGTGTCCGGCGTCGATCAGGGTGCGTTCCTGGCGCGCCAGCTCCATGTCGTGCTCGACCATCATGGCGACCAGTTCGTCGAACGACACGCTCGGCGTCCAGCCAAGCTCGTCCCGCGCCTTGGCGGGATCGCCGAGCAGGTGGTCGACCTCGGTCGGGCGCAGGTAGCGCTCGTCGATGCTGACATGGTCCTGCCAATCCAGCTCGGCGCGGGTGAAGGCGGCGGCGAGGAAGTCCTTGACCGAGCGGGCCTCGCCGGTGGCGACGACGTAGTCGCCCGGGGCGTCGGCCTGCAGCATCGCCCACATCGCCTCGACATAGTCGCCGGCGAAGCCCCAGTCGCGCTTGGCCTCCAGATTGCCGAGATAGAGGCGGTCCTGCAGCCCCTCCTTGATGCGGCCGAGGGCGCGCGTGATCTTGCGCGTGACGAAGGTCTCGCCGCGCCGCGGGCTCTCGTGATTGAAGAGGATACCGTTGGCGACGAACATGTCGTAGGCCTCGCGGTAGTTGACCGCGTACCAGTAGCCGGCAACCTTGCTGATCGCATACGGGCTGCGCGGCCGGAACGGTGTCGCCTCGGTCTGCGGCGGGGCGGCCGCGCCATACATCTCTGACGAGCCGGCCTGGTAGACCCGGACCACGGCCTTCGAGTTCGCCATATGATCGCGGATCGCGTCGAGCAAGCGCAGTGTCCCGGTCGCGACCACGTCGGCGGTGTATTCCGGTTGCTCGAAGGACACCTTGACGTGGCTCTGGGCGCCGAGGTTGTAGACCTCGTCCGGCTGGACCTTCTCCAGAATGTGGCGCAGGCCGGTGCCATCCGAAAGGTCACCGTAATGCAGGAACAGGCGGGTCTCCTCGCTGTGCGGATCCTGGTAGAGGTGATCGATCCGGGACGTGTTGAAGGTGCTGGCGCGGCGGATGATGCCGTGCACCTCGTAGCCCTTACCCAGCAGGAACTCAGCGAGGTACGAGCCGTCCTGGCCGGTGATCCCGGAAATCAGCGCACGCGTCATTGCAGCGTCCTCGGACTGGTGCCCATCTGCTATCCTCTCGCCCCTTCGAGGTCAAGGATTGCCGGCCTCGGCCATTTGCTCGAGATCGCCCATGTCGACGACCCGGTGATCCGGATTCATGAACCACAGCACCCCGCCCGGCAGGCCGATCGCGATCATTGTCAGGCCGAACAGGATCGATACGGTGACGGCACCGCTCGACGAGGCGCCGACCAGGGCGAACGCAGTGACCATCGCCCCCTCGCGGACACCCCAGCCGGCAATCGAAATCGGCACGGTGGCGAGCAGCATCACCGCCGGCACCAGCACCAGGCAGTCGACGAAGCCGACCGGCAGGTCGAGCCCTCGCACGATGACGTAGATCGCCGAGACGATGATGAGGTGGCCAAGGATCGAGAGTCCCAGCACCGTGACCCCGACCGAAGGTGTGCGGACCATTCGGCGGAACGCGTCCGACAATTGCGTCACGCCGCGCACGATCGCCCAACGCCGCAGCCCCTTCGGCACCGAGGCGACCGAGAACAGCAAGATCGCGGCGCAGGCGCCAAGTCCCAGCATGGCGGCGAAGGCGGTCCGCACCATGGGGTCGTCAATGCGTTGGTAGAGCAACGGCTGGGTCGCGAGCACGAGCATCAGCAATCCCAGCAGGCCGGCGATCCGGTCGAGCAGAACCCCGTTGATGCCGCCCGAAAGCGGCAACCCCAGTCGGATCGAGCGATACATTCTGACCGCGTCGCCGCCGACCGTCGACGGCAGCGCCTGGTTGAAGAACAGCCCCTCGAAGAACAGCCGAACCGCGGTCGGATAAGGCAACGCCGGACCGAACAGCCGCATCAGCACGACCCAGCGCGCCGAGGCCAGCAGCGACTGAATCGCCACCAGGCCGAGGACCGTCGCCACCATGGCGAAGGATACTTTCGCCAGGTGGTCCCGGGTCTCGCCGATGTCGACGCTCCGGAACACGATCCAGATCAGCGTGCCGGTGATGCCGGCCTTGACGATCAGCAGCAGCCACTTCCTGTAGGGGGATTTCGCCATAGGGGTCCAACGACGATGACGGTTGGGCCGTGATACAGACTCAAAGGCGATATGGCAACAAACGCCGAGCGCTTGCGGCCAAGCGTCGCCGCGCACCCGGATTCCTCGCGGCACCTAATTCGGAACCGTCGGTCGGGTGGGACTAGACCTCGATATCGAGGAGCCGCTGCTGGCTCCTGCGCTGGTCGGATTCGTTGGTCTCCTGGACCTCTTCGACCGCCTCTTCGATGAGGTTCACCGCCGCACCCTCCTGCAGAATCTGCAGTCTCAGCGCGAGGATGCTGATATCGACCCGCTGCTGCGCGGCCTGTGCGGCAATAATATCAACGGCCATGACCGTGGGTTCTCCATATCGGTCGGTGCCAGCTTAGTAACCCCTTATATAGCACCGGAAGGCCTAAAATTCCAGTTTACGGGTTTCGGTCCCCCTACCCCTTCACGTCGGCCGCGACCCGCATGCGGACGATCTTGTCGGGGTTCTCGACCGAGCCGCTGCGCCCCGCTCCCTTCTTGATCCGGTCGACGAACTCCATGCCCTCCGTGACCTGACCCCAAATCGTATATTGGCCGTCGAGGAAGCTGGCGTTCTTGTAGACGATGAAGAACTGGCTGTCGGCGCTGT
>JASLSL010000197.1 GCA_030743445.1 Alphaproteobacteria bacterium | reverse complement strand
CGACTCGGCGATATCCTGGTGGGACATGTGGATACGATCGAGGGCCTGTGCCGCGACGCGGGCGATGCCGCGGGCGCCAGGCCAGAGGCGCTCAAGGCGCGGCTGCTGACCCAGGTCGAGGAACTGCTCGCGGCGACATCGGCGCTGCCCGAGGAACGGCTGGCGCAGGAAGTAGCGATCCTGGCGTCCAAGGCCGACATCCGCGAGGAGCTCGACCGCATCACCAGCCATGTCGCCGCGGCACGCGATCTGTTGGCCAACGACGGGGCGGTCGGCCGGCGGCTCGACTTCGTCTGCCAGGAGCTCAACCGGGAAGCCAATACGGTATGCTCCAAGTCGGGCGACGCGGAGCTGACGGCCGTCGGTATCGAGCTCAAGGCCGCGATCGACCAGTTGCGCGAGCAGGCTCAGAACGTCGAATAAGGCGAGCGAAGTGGGAGCAGGGGGACCAAGGTCATGGGGGATGTCTTCACCATTCGGCGCCGGGGCCTGATGTTCGTCCTGTCCTCGCCATCGGGCGCCGGAAAGACGACGATCTCGCGCGAAATCCTCGCCCGCGACGACAATATCGTCATGTCTGTCTCGACGACGACGCGGCCGAAGCGGCCGGGCGAAGTCGCCGGGGTCGACTACAAATTCACCGACGAGACCGAATTCAAGCTGATGGTCAATCGCGGCGAGATGCTGGAGTACGCCGAGGTGTTCGGGAATTACTACGGCACGCCCAAGGAGCCGGTCATGGCGGCGCTCGAGGCGGGCCAGGACGTGATGTTCGATATCGACTGGCAGGGCACGCAGCAAATCAAGGAATCGGTGCGCGACGACCTGGTCAGCGTGTTCATCCTGCCGCCCTCGATGGCGGAGCTCGAAAGCCGGCTCAGGACCCGGGCGCAGGATTCCGACGAGGTCGTGGCGTCGCGCATGAGCCGCGCACCCGACGAGATGAGCCATTTCCCGGAATACGACTACATCGTCGTCAATCGCGATGTCGAGGAAAGCGTCGCCCGGGTGATGGCGATCCTGACCGCCGAGCGTCTGCGCCGCGACCGTCAAGTCGGGCTCGGCGACTTCGTCAAGGGCTTGCGCGAAGGGCCGTGAAGGCACGGGCGAGAGCGGCAAACTGCTCGACCGACAGGTCTTCCGCTCGCGCGTCGGGCGCCACACCGGCCCGATCCAATAAATCCGCCGCGTCGACTTCGAGGGATTTCAATGCGCCGCGCAGCATCTTGCGTCGCTGCCCGAAGGCGGCCGCGGTGACCGCCTCCAGGTCGCCCGGGTCGGCCGGATAAGGCGGTGTGTCGAAGGGCGTCAGCGAAACCACCGCCGAGGCGACCTTGGGTGAAGGGGTGAAGGCGCGTGCCGGGACGTTAAACAGACGCTCGGTCCGGCAACGCCAGTTCGCCGCCACCGAGAGCCGGCCATAAATCTTGCCGCCGGGCGTGGCGGTTATTCTGTCGGCGACTTCCTTCTGGAACATCAGCACCATTTGCTCGAACGCCTCGGCCGTCGCGAGCCAATCGATCAGCAGATGAGTCGCGATGTTATAGGGCAGGTTGGCGACGATCCGGCGCGGTGGGTCGCCGAGCGCGGCGACGTCGACGTCACGCGCATCGTCCTCGATGATGTGCAGCCGGTCGCCGGTCGCGGCGCGGATCTCGTCGAGCGCCGCGAGACAGCGGGCGTCGCGTTCGACGGCAATGATCCGGTCGGCGCCCTCGGCGAGCAATGCGCGCGTCAGGCCACCCGGGCCGGGGCCGATCTCGATTATCGTGCCTTCGCCGATATTTCCCGCGGCACGGGCGATGCGTCCGGTCAGGTTGAGGTCGAGGAGAAAGTGCTGCCCAAGCGACTTGCGGGCCGTTAGGCCGTGGCTTCGAATGACCTCGCCGAGCGGCGGCAGGCCGTCGAGCGACTCAGACGACGGCCTGGTGGCCACGTGTTTCTCGCGCCGCGCGGCATTCGACCATCCACCGCGCCAATTTGAGCGAGGCGATCAGGCTGGTCTCGTTGGCGACGCCTGTGCCGGCGATCTCGAACGCGGTGCCGTGGTCGGGCGACGTACGAACGAAGGGCAGGCCGAGAGTGACGTTCACCCCCTCGTGGAAATCGATCGTCTTGACCGGAATCAACGCTTGGTCGTGATACATGCAAATCGCCGCGTCATAGGTCTGGCGCGCGCGTTCGTGGAACATCGAATCGGCTGGCGCCGGGCCGCTGACCGATATTCCAGTTCGCTTCAACTCCTCGACCGCGGGCTTGATGATCTCCGCTTCCTCGCGGCCCATGCTGCCTTCTTCGCCGGCGTGCGGGTTGAGCGCCGCGACCGCGAGATGCGGGCGGTCGATTGCGAAATCCTGTCTGAGCGCGTCGAACATCGTCCGGGCGACCTTGACGATGTCCTCTTGCTTGAGGCTGGCGATCGCCTCGGCGAGCGACTGATGGATCGTTACCGGGACGGCCCGAAGCCCAGGACAGGTCAGCATCATCACCGGTCGCACACCATCGCCTACCAGTTTCGCGAAGTACTCGGTATGTCCCGGGTGCTCGAACCCGATCTCGTAGAGCAAATGCTTGTGGATCGGATTGGTGACAATCGCCGAGGCGCTTCCGTCCAAGACCAGATTTGCCGCCTCCTCGATCGAGCGTACGACTTGGGCGCTGTTCTCCGGGTCAGGCTGGCCCGGAACGACGCTTCCTGGCAACGCCCGGGCAAGCACGGGTAGAGCGGTCGCGAATGTGTCCGATGTCTCTTCCGGGCTATCGATGGTCGCGACCGTGACCGGCCATTCGAGTTGGTTGCGCAGCCGTTCCAGACGCTCGGGATCGTCGATCACGAAGAACGGCGGAAGCCCGGTCTCGGCACGGCGCATCCACGCTTTCATCGTGATTTCGCCGCCAATGCCCGCCGGTTCCCCCATCGTGAGCGCGATCGGATTTCTCACCGCGGTCATTGCCTGATGTCCAAATAGGCGCTGCGCCTGAGGTCGCGGAGATAGCGTTGCGCCAGCAGGTCGAGACGCGCTTTGGTCAGACGGTCCGCGATCGTTTCCCGGTCGGGCAAAGTTACGCCGCTGCCGCCCGTGCGGCTGCAAACCATCATCAGCAAGATACCCTGCGGCACTTCTATCGGTGAGCTGGGTTTACCGATCTCCAGCGATCGCACGATTCCTCGCAACTCCTCCTGAACCTGATTCACCTTGACGCGGTTGGCTCTTCCACCACCCTTCGCGCCGATCGATTTTGCCACTTCTTCGAAGTCGCCGCAGTTGTTCATCGACGGGGCTAGTTCTTGGGCGAAAGCGACCAAGGCCTTGCGATCGTCGGCGGTCGCCCGTGCCGGTCGCGGAATCAGGATCTGGCGGAGTTCGACGACCGCATCGTCCGCTGCGGCGGACTCGCCATGGCGGCGCCCGCGAAGAAGCAAAATATGATAACCGGACAAAGTGCGAACCGGATCCGAAATTTGACCGATTTGTAAATTGGCGAGCGCCCGCTCGATGGTTTGATCCAGCTCGCCGATCGCGATCCAGCCGATATCACCACCGACGGCAGCGCTTGTGCTTTGTGAAAATTCCCGCGCCAAGGCCGAGAATCTGGCGCCGCTGCGGATTTGTTGAATCAATCGCGCGGCGCTCTGGCGGACTTCGCGTTCCTGGTCCGGGCTATCGACCGAAAGAAATATCTCCGCGACCCGATTGTGCGGCTTGCTGCGCAGCGCCTCGAGTCGGCGAAGCTCGTCGTTGATTTCCTCTTCGCCGAACCCCACCTGTCTGGCCAGCCGGCGTCCGATCAGTTTCAGCCACGCGATACGGGACCGGAGCTGTGCCATCAGGACCGACTTCTCGATCTTCGCGTTGGCGAGAAAGATATCGAGCTGCCCCGGCTTCATGTTGTTCCGCCTCTCGAGATTCTCGACCGTCCTCTTCAAGTCGCGCTTGGAAACACGAACGCTCAGTCGCTTCGCTTCCTGCATCTGCAGGTGTTCGTCGATCATCGTCCGCAGCACTTGAGACGCAAGGCGCCGATGCGTTTCCGGGCGGTTGGGAAGATTCGTCGTCGAGATGACCAACCGGATGCGATTCGTGAGGTCGAAATGCGAAATCACCTCGTCGTTCACGACCGCCGCTATACGCTGCACGTCCTGCGCTATTGCTGGTGGCGACGCGAAGACCGACAGTGCCGCGAACAGTGTCAGGAGCCCGCAAATCGACAGGCTGAGCGGAAATATTCTTGCCGGAAGTCGTTCGGTCCGCTTGATGTCGATCATACCCCTTATCCGGCGGTCGTGGACGTCTGGCCGAGATTCTTGAAGATGAACTGGAACAAAATACGGTCGGAGGGCTCGATATCGGCATCGCGGGTAAAGCTGCGCTTGGCCGTCGCGATAAGCACAAAACATTCGTCCTCGTATTTGACCTGCAGGGCGTGAAGCAACGACCCGCCGTTGTCGGTCATATCGCGCCGGGTACGCAACGACGCCGACCAGAAATCGTTGATTTGAGTGTAGAAGGCGATAGTCAATTCCTCGCGTTCGTCGAATCCGCCGGTGGTGGCACCGTCGTCAATAAAGAAGTAATCGCCGGAGACGTTGAACGCCGCGGGCCCGGCGCGGAAGGAGACAGCACTGCGCC
>JASLSL010000196.1 GCA_030743445.1 Alphaproteobacteria bacterium | reverse complement strand
GGGCCGCACCACACGCTCGGTCTCGGCGAGCGAGGCGGCGAAGTTGGCGACGTGCCAGCGCTGCTCGATGCTAAGCTTCTTCTTGCTCTTGGGATCGGCGAAGGATGGCATCTGGGTTCCCGGAATGCCGACCGAGATGCGGGTGAAGATGTCCTTCGGGTCGTTGCTGGCGCGGAAGGTCCAGGGCTTGGTGAGGTTGCGGGGCCAGGTCCGGTTGCCGGCGTCGTCCTTGAGCTTCTTGACCGCGTCGCCCTTGCCGCCCTCGCCGTGGCATTCGACGCAGCGGTCCGTGAACAATTTTCGGCCCTTGGCGATGCTGTCTTCCGACGAGGCGATTTGGCTGCCGTAGTCGACCTGCTTCTCGGGCTTCTCTTCCTCGAGCCCGGCGAAGGTCTTGATGTAGGCCACCAGGTCCGAGATCGACTGCTCCGACAACATGTCGCTCCACCCCGGCATCGCGGTGCCCGGCATGCCGTCGCGGATCATGCGGAACAGATCCCGGTCGTTAGGGAAGTCCTCGTCGAAGGCGGTGGTCTTGAACTTGTATTGTCCTTCGGTGAAGTCGCGCGGCGGCGGCACCAGGCGCTCGGCGGCCGGACTGTCGGCGTCGCCCTCGATCCCGTGGCAAAGGACGCAGCGCTTGGCGTAGACCGCCTTGCCGCGCTCGGCGTCGCCGGTCTGGGCGGCGAGCGGGCCGGCGGCCAACGCGAGCGTCGCCGCCCCAGCGAGGATATGGGCGAGGATTTGGGCGAGCCGGCTCATTCGTGGCCCCACGAGCGCGGCCGGTGCCCGGTGTAATCGTAGAGAAACAGGATTACCTTCCAAATCTCGTCTTCTTCGAGGAACTCCTGCCAGACCGGCATCGAGGAAAGCCACGGCGCGCCTTCCTTCGGCAGGCCCGGGCCGCCGGTCGCGATGCGCCAGAACAAGTACGACTCCTGCAACTGCGCGATCGTGCCGATGTCCTGGAAGTTGAGCGGCACCGGGTTCAGGGCCGCCGCGTAGGGACCTTTGCCGTCGAGCTTGTCGCCGTGGCAGTACTGGCAGTTGGCGATGTAGACCGCACCGCCCTCGGCGACCAATTCGCGGAACTTCTCCGGGTCCGCCTTCTCGAGTTTGCGGAACGGGTTCTCGAGCTTGAGGAGGTCGAAGCGCTTGCCGTAGAGCTCGACCGTGGTCGGCGGCGCCGGATGGATCGAGCGCAGCTCGAGCGGCGCCTCGAAGCTCGGCAGCATCTTCATGTAGGTGAGGCCGCCGGCGGCGAGCGGGACCAGCACGAACACCAAATTGCGGATCGGCTTCCTCGAGGGGTCCTCGACCAGCGCCCTGATCGGCACCACCATCTCGCGGGCGCTCTCCTCAGTGAAGGTGAACACCATGAAGACCCCGGCGACGATGAAGAACATGTACATGGTCATCAGGCTCGCCGGGATCGGCTGGCCCAGGATCGCGTCGAACACGAGCCGGAAGCCGCCATAGATCACCGCGACGGTCAACACCGCCTGGAGCAGCCGGGGGATGCGGGGCAGCATCGCCATCACTTCAGCGCCGCGAGATATTCGACGATCATCTCGAGCTCCTTGGCGTACATCTGCTCGCCGTAATCGGCCGGCATTTGGTCCTTCTCGAAACCCTTGGAGATTTCGGCGTTGGGATCGAGGATCGAGCGCCTGAGGTACGACCGGTCGCGCAGCCTGCCGATTTTGCGCAGGTCGGGGCCGACCTCGCCTTCCTCGCCGGCGACCTTGTGGCAGGCGCCGCAGGCGAACTCGGCGATCGCCGCCTCGGCGGTCTTGAACGGCGCGCGCGATGTCGCTTCTTCCTCCGTTTCGGGTACGGCGTCCTTCGGGATTTCGACCGTGATTTCGTAGCCGCCGAGCTTCTGCAGGTAAGCGACGACCGATTTCATCTCGGCATCCGACAGGCCGACGCTGCCGCCGGATACGTCGGGCATCGGGCTCACCGTGTCGCTACTGCCGGCCTTGCCGAAGCCCTCGACCACGAAGGCCGACGGCTTGACCATCGACTCATAGAGGTAGCCCGCCATGTCCTCGGCCTCGCCCTTGTAGCGCTCGTCCGCGAGGCGCTCCTTGGAGATCGCGCCGGCCTCCTGCAACAACGGCGCGCGGCCGCCGAGCGCGCTGTGGCAGAGGGTGCAGGTCCCCTTGCCCTTGTACACCCGCTCGCCGAGGGCGGTGAATTGCTCCATGGTCATGGCGCCGAGGTCGAGTTTCTCCTCCTTCGGCGGTGGTGCGGGGTCGACCTGCGGAATGCCGAAGTTCGAGAACCAGGTAAAGAAGCCGATGGTGACCAGGCTGAACAGCAGGACCGCCGCGAAGTTCCTCATGACGCCTGCTCCTTCCAGAAGCCGGCGGGCGTCGTCTTCACCGCGCTCACTTGGGAGAGCCAGAAGACGAAGATCACCATCGCCATGAAGATGATCGTCCCGACCGAGACCACGTTGGCGGCGTAGCCGAGCGTCGGGGTGAAGGCGTCGGGCGAGTTGTCGCGGAACACGCCGACCACGTGCCAGTGCTGGCGGATGCCGGAGCGGATGTAGCCCATCAGCCCCATCAGCCAGGTGAAGGCGACGGCGAGCAGGAAAAGCGCGTACTGCGCGCGCTCGGGCACCCGGCCCCACCTCAGGGGCGCGACTTCCTTGGCGCCGCGGTACATCATCGCGTCGATCACGATGCTGGCAGCGATCACCACGAGGGTGGTGATCACCTGCGGGATCGAGGAGGCGACCTTGTAGACCGTGTTGGTGAAGTAGCCGTGGTAGATGCCGAGAAAGAAGATGTTGGCGATGCCGGCCGAGAACAGCGCCACCTGGACCGCGTTGCCGGCCTTGGCCCAGCCGACCATGGCGATCCGGTTGGCCCGGCGGTAAATCAGGAAACTCAGTGCCGTGAACAGGATCATCACGTTCACCGCGGTGTTCTTCGCCGGCATGATGCCGAGGGGGCCGAGATATTTGTGATACGGCCCGCCGAGCGCCTTCAATTCCTCGTTGGTCAGCACCAGGGTGTGCGGCGTGAACCAAACCAGGAACGCGGCGACGATGACGAACGCCAGATACTTGATGTAGCGGTTGTAGCGCGCCGCCCCCTCGCTCCGCGCCATGCCGCACCAGAGATAGTAATTGGCCGAGAGGAAGAGCGTGCCGATCAGCACCGCCTGGATGATAAACAGCCAGGCGAAGATGCCGCCCATCAGGGTGATGCCCATCTGCTGGCTGTAGGCGTAGATTTCGGCCGCCAGGTAATAACCGGCGAACGGCAGCGGCAGCAGTGCGGATATCGCGATGAAGTTCGCGGTATAGCCCATCCAGTCGTAATGCGCCCTCTCCTCGGCCCGGGTCGCGGCGAGGAACTTGAAGGCGGCGTAGGCGCCGACGATCGAGCCGCCATAGGCGACGTTCGCGACCATGCGGTGGATGTTGATCGGGTTCCAGAGGTGGTTGTGCAGCGCGGTCCAGACGTCGCCGGTGAAGATGCCGCCGGGGTCGATCCCGGCCGGACTCATCATGAAGGTGAGCCACCCGTTGGCGAGGAACATCAGCATCGTGCCGGCGGCATTGAGCACCAGGCCGAGGGTCAGGTGGACCCACTTCCGGAAGCCGCCCTGCAGCCACTGCCAGCCGTAGTAATAGAGGTAGAGCGCGGCGCTCTCGAGGAAGAACAGCAGCGCGTAGTAGAACATCGTGTCCTTGAAGATCGCGCCCAGATACTGGATCACGTGCGGGTAGAAGATGATCAGCGAGAACACCAGGAAGCCGCCGAGGATCGCGGTCAGCGAATAGGCCGCGATGCTGATCTTGATGAACTCGTAGGCCATGTCGTCGTAGCGCTTGTCGCGCGTCGACATGCCGATCGCCTCGATGATGAAGACGAAGATCGGCACCGCGAGGACGAAGGCAGCGAACCAGAGATGCAACTGCGCCACCAGCCAGACGACGATCCGGCCGTTGACGCCGGCGATTCGGGGATAGTCGTCCGGGGTCAGCTTCGGGGCGGCGATGCCGGCGGTGGCGGTCTCGGTTTTCGCGGCGCCCTGGGCGAAGGCGCTTTGGGTTAAGCCACTATCGACGGCCGGCCAATCGCCGGGCAGCAGGGTCACTGCCAGTACGACCAGCAGCAGCCCTCCCAACAACCTCGCCATCCGTCCTCGCGTCATCCGGTCACCCCCGCCGCGCTACGGATGGAAAATCAGGGTGAGGCCCTGCAGGGCCATGATGGCGACGTCGATGCCGAGGAACAGGGCGCCGCAGACGATGAACGCCGCGACGAACGGTATGAACGTGCTTTTCAACTCCGTCTCCCAGACGTCAGAGGAACCACCAGAAGAAGATCGCGAGGGCGACGGTTACGACGCTGAACAGCGCCGGTCCGGCCCACGGATATTTCTCCTTTTCGGTCATCTCTTTGGGCATGATATTGCCTGCTCACCGCGGGTTTCCGCCTTGCGCTAGATCAAAATTGACAGGGCTTGGTGCTGCCTATAACCTCGACTCCATGCGGCCTTCAAAGAAAAACATCTTCGATTCCTTCGTTTTTATTGGCCTACTCGTAAATTTGGTCGTGATTATTCTTATTCTTTACTTCTTCGTCTTTTAAAGATTCCTCGCTCGTTACTCGAATCATCCCTGCTTTCCCTTGCACTTGCAGAGCTTGCGCAGGTGCTTGACCAGCCCGTCGACTTGCGGCCCCGTCAGGGTCTTGCCCCAAGGCGGCATCATCGGCGACTTGCTCGCCGCCGGCCCGCCGTCGAGCACCACGTTTTTGATGTCGGCATCGGAGAGCTTGTTCATCTCCTTGGCGTTGGTGAAGTTGCGCGGCGACACCGGGAAGTTCTTGGTCACGTTCGGCCCGTCGCCCTTGCCGCCAAGACCGTGGCACTGGGCGCAGTAGAACTTGAAGGTCGTCTCCGCATCGGCGGCCAGCGCGCCGGCTTGGACCCATGAGGCGAGCCCGAGCAGCGTCAGTCCGGCCAAGATCGCATTCGCTGATTTCATCATCGTCCTGCCCTCCCGGCTCACTTGAAGGTCGCCACGAACTGGGCGACGTTCTTCATGTCCTTGTCCTTCAGGATCCCGGCGAACACCGGCATCGACTTGACCGGCTTGAAGATCTTCGGGGTCTTCAGATAGGCGTAGATCCAGTCCGGATTGAGCCGCTTGCCGGCCCCGACCAGGGTCGGGCCGGAATTGCCGCCCTTGTACTTGGCGCGTTTCTTCGCCGGGTACTGGTGGCAGCCGGTACACGGCATCTTCTTGGTGAAGATCAACCTGCCCTTGGCCGCCTTCTTCGGCTTGATGACCCCGGCCTTGACGTCCTTCGAGACGAGGCTCATCAGGAATTCGTTGACGTTCTTGGCGTCGCCGCCGGCGAGCTTCGGATGGTCGCCCGGGTTCTTTTCGGTCAACGAGTTGAACTTCATCGGCCGGATCGGCTTCGGGTCCTCGAGCCAGGCGCCAAGCCATTTCTTCTGGAACTTGCTGCCGGCGTACCACAGCTCCGGCCCCTTCTTGGTAAGCTGGTCGGCGATGGTCTTCTCTTTCGCCGGGCCGTCGGTGTAGTGGCAGTCGCCGCAACCCTTGGCGGTGAACGTCTTCTTACCGGCCGCCGGGTCGGCGAGCGCCGGAGACGCCGAGAGGGCCAAGGCGGCCACCCCCAACAATGCTTTAAGCGCCATTCTCATCATCCGTCCTCCCGTTCAACTTTCCGCATCAGCCAAAAGCCGATCCCGCCCACGATCAGCACCGCCAGCACGGTGAAGATGTAGACGCGCATCGGCGTCGGCGCCTCGATGAACACGTAGTGCCAGGTCGACAGGCTCATGATCAGCCCGTGTTCGCCGTTCGAGCCGTCCCAGGCGTTGACCGCCATCGGGATAAAGGCGCCGGCCGCGAACTGGACGTCGTTCTTGTCGTCGGTCACCAGCGGCCGCTTCATGACGACGCGCCAGCGGCCCTGGTTCCACGACGCCTTGCCGGCGATCTGTTGTTTCGCCTGCGCCTGCGCTTTGGGCTTCTGGCGCCAGCCGCGCGAGACCGCTTCCACGACCGCGCGCTTGCCGCCCTCGGCGAGATCCGCCTTCCAGACCCAGAGATGCACCGGGTTCGACGGCTTGCCGCGGAAGAAGTGCGGCTTCTTGGTGCCTTCCGGCGGCTTGATCGGGAACTGCAGCGCGATCTGGTCGCGGAAGGTCTCGAGCTTGCGGGTCACCATGCCGTTGGCCGCGACGTAGGAATTGTAGCCGCCGACCTTGCGCAGCTCCTTCGGGTCGAGCTCGGCATCCCCCTTGTGCACCGTGTCCTTGAAGGCGTCGTCCCATTCGATGAGGAAGGCGATCTCCTTGCCGTCGGTCAGCGCGCGAAGCGTTGCGAGCTCGATGCTCGGGTTCTGCCAGCGTGGCGCGCCGACCACCTGCCCGGTCAGGCGCACGTCCATCGGCTCGGCCTGTCGCCAGGCCTCCGCGTCCGGCGCCGTCGGCACGCCGCCCAAGACCGGCACCGCCTTCAGCACCTGATGGTTGGTGCGCCGGTGCTGCAGCGACTTGATGTAGTTGGCGAGCTGCCAGCGCTCCTCTTCGTTCAGCGCCTTAATGAAGGACGGCATCGGCGTGCCGTTGATCCCGGTCGAGAACCGCATGTAGATGTCCTCGACGTCGGTCCCGGCCTTGATCTTCCACGGATGGGTCACGTTGCGGATGCGGATCGGGAAGCCCCAATCGTCCTTGCGGTCGAACGATTTCTGGCCGTCGCCGCGGCCGAGCTTGCCGTGGCACTCCCAACATTTGGTCTTCTCGAACACCGCCTTGCCCTTGGCGATGGTGTCCGCGTCGAACGGCGCCCTACTCTGCGGCAGCTTGACCACCTTGCCGGTCTTGACCGGGTCGAGGTCCGGGTCCTCGAACTCCTGGGCGAAGGTCTTGATGTAGGCGATGACCGCCCAGCGGTCTTCCTCCGACAGCCCGTTCTTGATCAGGTCGGCATCGAAGGCCTGCATGCCGGTCCCGGACAGGCCGCGGCTGACGGTCCGGAACAGGTCAAGGTCGGTCGGCAGCTCGCCGCTCTGGGTCGTGCGGAACTTGAAGGTGCCGAGGGTGAAGTCGCGCGGCCGGGGATCGAGGAATTCGGCCGCCGGCCCCTCGCCATCGCCGAGCAGGCCGTGGCAGAAGCTGCAGCGCCGGAAGTAGATCGCCTGGCCCCGGGCACGCAACTCGTCGGTCTCCTCCGGCATCGGCGCAGACGGCGTGTCGGCGGCGAAGGCGGGGAGGGCGAATACGCCAACAAGCAACACTGCAATAGCAGCAGGGATGATCCCCCTCACCCTCCCAGCCACTCTGCGAGTGGCCGGGCCCCTCCCTCTCCCGCCAGGGGAGAGGGGATCTTGCATCGCGGCCGGCACCACCAACCCTCTCCCCCCGCGGGAGAGGGTGGCCGCGGAGTGGCCGGGTGAGGGGGTCGACAATTCACGCAACCCGACCATCAGTGGCCCTCCGGGATGCGCGGCGTCTTCTCGGCGAGGTCGTACTCGGCAAGGATGATCTTCCAGCGCTCTTCCTCGGTGAGGCTGAGCTTCCATTCGGGCATCGCCGAGTCCCACGGCGTCGCCTCGGTCGGCAGGCCCGGCCCGCCGTTCCCGACCCGCCAGAAGGTGTAGCCCTCGACGATGGTCTCGATCGTGCCGTTGTCGGTGAAGTTGATCGGGCGCAGCTTGAACCCGTCGGCCATCGGCCCGTCGCCGGCGACGCTGTCGCCGTGGCACGGCCGGCAGTTCATGGCGTAGAGCGCGCGGCCCTCGAACAGGTTCTTCTCCAACAGCGCCGCCTTCGCGGTCACCTTCGAGACCTTGCCGTCGGCGAGTTCCTTTAGGAACTTCTTCATTGGCGGTGTCGGGATGAATTCGAGCATATGCTCGGGCTCCATTTCCTTCACCCAGTTCTCGACGTCGCTTGCGGCCTGCGGAATCAGCTCGATCTCGCCGGCCTTGGCCTGTTCGATAAACGCGTCGATCGCCTTGTCGTCCGGATTGGCAACCGGGTTCTTCATCGCCTCGAACTTCTTCGGGAAGTTCGAGGACGGGTGCTGGATGCGCAACGAGGACGGCAGCTCGACCTTGGGCACTGTCGCGTCATAGACCTGCCAGCCGGCGATCAGCGGGATTGCGACCAGTACGGCAGCGCGCGGCAGCTTGCCGTAACGCCCGGCCAAGAGCGCCTTGATCGGCGCCAAGAAGTCCTCGAGGTGCTCGTCCGAGAAGGTGACGAGCATGAATAGCGCGATCAGGGTCAGCACCATGAACATGAAGATCAAGGTGCCCGGCACCGGCAGCGGGAACGGCAGGTTGGTGATCTGGCGCGAGGCGGCGGGGATGCCCCACTTGATGAAGGCGTAGATCGCCACCAGCGTCAGGACCATCGTCCAGAAGCGCCCGAGCCCGAATTTTCCCGTCCGTTCGCTCATCTCGGCCCTACTTCTCCTTCTCCGCCTGCTGTGCGGCGGGCGGCGCCTTCTGGAGCATCAGAAACGACAGGACGTCCTGGAAATCCTTGACCGTCAGCGCCTCGATCAGGTCCGACGGCATCACCGTCTTGGTCTTGTCCAGGACAATTTCCTTGATCTCGGCCTTGGCGATGGTGACCACGTCGCCGTCGGCCTTGGTGATGTCGATCTCGTCGGCCTCGTCGCGGGTCTTGAGGCCGGCGAACTTGCGGCCGTCCTTCCTGACGACCTCGTGGTACTCGAAGCCGGCGACGACCTTGGCCGCCGGGCGCCGGATCGACTCGTCGATGTGCTTGAGCCCCTTGGCCGCGATGCCGGTCAGTTTGGGGCCGACCTCGCCGCCCTCGCCATTCAGCATGTGGCAATCGGAGCAGTTGTCGGCGAATACCTCCGCACCCTTGCCCGGGTCGCCGCCGCCGGCCGCCTGGGCCGCGCCGATCTTGTCGTAGAAGCCTTTTGTAATGTCGCTCGGCTCGGTGTCGATCGCCACCATATCGAGGTCGCCCCCCTGAATCTGCAGATAGGAGACGACCGCCTTGATCTCGTCGAGATTGAGCGAGATCGGCGGCGCATAGGTGACCGCCATCTCGTTCTTGTAGCCGGTGACGACGTAGACGCCGGGGTCGGACAGGCTCTCGACCAGATAATCGACGGCGGTGAACTCCTTGCCGGTCTTGGCGCTGCGCGCCTTGGCGCGCTCGACCGCGCGCTCCCCCATGGCGAGCGGGAAGCGTTCGCCGAACTGGCCGTGGTTGGGGCCGCGCACGGCGCTGCCCCGGTCGCCCATGGAGTGGCAGGTGAAGCAGCGGCCCTTGCCCCAGTAGACCGCCTCGCCGCCCTCGGGGCTGACCTCGACCACCGCGCTGGCGGTCTTCTCGCCGCCGGTCAGGTCGGTGATCGCCTTGCCGATCCACAGGAAGGCACCGAGCAGCACGAGCAGGAAGACGCCGGCTTTGACGACGGAATCCGACATCAGTCGGCGCCCCCTTCTTCCTTGTTGCCGCCGGCGATGCCGCCGAGCCAGAACATGAAGGCGACGCCGACCATGAACATCAGCACCGCGAGGCCGACCATCTGGGTCATGGTGAAGTTGCTCGGCGTGTAGGCCCAGGCCGAGGTGTCGCGCATCACGCCGAAGATGTGCCAGTCGCCGCGCAGGCCCGAGCGGATGAAGCCCATCAGCCCCATGTTCATGGTGATGATGAAGGTCAGCGCCAGCAGCGCGAACTGGCTGCGCACGGTCATCTTGCCCCACTGCAGGGGACCGATTTCCTTGGCTCCCCGGAACAGGTACATGTCGATCGCGGTGACCAGGATCAGGCAGCTGATCAGCTGCAGGAACTGGGCGACCGCGACGTTGCGCAGGAACGGCGAGGCCTGCTCCATCACGACGAAGCCGTAGACCCCGAGGAAGATCACCACGTTGAAGGCGGTGACCGCCATGTAGAGCCCTTGCGCCAGCTTGCCCATGTCCCGGAGCGCGAGGGCGACGGCGACAACCCCGACCGCGCATTCGAACACCAGGAGCCAGCCGACGGTGCGGAAGTACTGGGCCCGGTCGGCCGGCAGGTCGAGCGAGGCCGGGTCCATGGTCAGCAGATTGACCGCGTACTGTCCGACGATGAAGATCGCCGCCAGGCCGGCCAAGGGAATGACGATCTTGGGCCACCTGCCCTGCTGGCTGATCGGGACGACCTCGCTTTTGTTGCTGCGCCGGTAGAGCAGGAAACTGAAGAAGGTCGAGAGGATGATCAGGTTGATCACCGCGTTCTTGGCCGGCATCAGGCCGAGGAACTTGAGCGTCGGATGGTACTGGCTGCCGCCCATCTCGCCGACCTCGCCGCCGGTCAACGGCAGGTTGTGCGGCGTCAGCCAGATTGCGAACGAGATGACGATCGCCCCCAGGATGAACTTGATGTACTTGTAATAGCGCTCCGAGCCCGGAATCCGAGTCATCCCGCTCCACAGATAGTAGTTCGAGATCAGGAACAGCGAGCCGACCAGCATCGCCTGGATGATGAAAGTCCAGGAGAAGTCGCCGCCCATCATGTTGTTGCCCATGATGGCGCTGGTCGAATAGACCTCGCGGCCAAGGTAGTAGCCGGCGAACGGCAGCGGGATCAGGGCGATGATCGCGACGAAGTTGGCGATGTAGCCCATCCAGTCGTAATGCGCCTTGTCCTCGGCGGTCTTGGCGGCGATGAACCGGACCGCGGCGTAGGACCCGGCGACCAGCCCGCCGAACGCCAAGTTGCCGAGCATGCGGTGGATCGCGATCGGTGTGGCCAGCACGTTCTCGAAGGCCTGCCACAACGAGCCGGTGATCGCCCCGTCGGCGGCAACGCCGGCCGGGCTCATCATGAAGCCGGCCCACGAGTTGGCGGCCTGCATGATCGCGGTGCCGGCGACATTCAAGAGGATGCCGATCATGATGTGCGAGCTCTTGCGGTCGCGCATGATCATCAGCCCGATGCCGGTCGGCAGGACATAGAGCAGGGCAATGAAGGCGCGGGTGTCGCCCCGCATGTCGGGGCCGATGACGCCGACCAGGAACAGGAGGCCGATCACGATGATGACGGCGCCCGTGGCTTGGAGAATGCGCCGCAGGGCGAGGCCGAACGGCCTGGTGCCGGAGAGCCACTTCCAGCCGTAGTAATACATGTAGAGCAGGAAGGTCTCGGCGAAGAACAGCAGGGCGTAGACGAACATCACGTCCTTGAAGACGCCCGCCATGTAGCCCATGAAGGTCGGATAGAGGGTAAAGAGGGCGAAGGCGAGCAGGCCGCCGAAGGCTGCGGTCGTCGCGTAGGCGACGCTCAAGAGGCTGGTGAACTCGTAGGCCAGCTTGTCGAAGCGCTGGTCGCCGTTCTTCCAGCCGACGATCTCGATGATCACCGCGAATAGCGGCACGCCCAGCACGAAGGCGGCGAAGAACAGGTGCATCTGGGCCAGGAACCAGATCAGCTTGCGTGAATCGAGGCCGAGGAACTGGCGGTACTCGTTGCCCTCCAAGGCGAGAGCCGGTCCCGCAACCAACAGGACCGCGAGCCCGGCGACAAGCGCCAGCCCGACCTTCCCCTTGGGGCCCAACCGATGGATCACCAAAGCCTCCCCGATCTCGCGCGGTCGCGCCCGTCGCCTACTTCGAGAACTTGAAGTTGGCGTCGACGGCGCCGCCGGCCTTGACCGTCACCTTGGCCTTCTTGACCCCGAATCGCGGATGCCAGGCCTTTAGCGTGTATTTGCCGGCCGGCACGTTATCGAGGGTGAACGAACCGTCGTCGCCCACGACCACCGCATAGGGGTGCTTCGGCGCCATCATGAAGCCGAACATGAAGTTGTGGGCCTCGCAGTTGATCCCGATGAAGGCCGAGCGCCGCGGTTTGATCTTCTCGGTGATGTCGCCGACCTTGGGCTGGCCGAAATTGAACATGGTGCGCTTGACGACGCGGCCTTTCTCGACGCCGATCAGCTCGCGGGTGTTGATGTTGTGCAGCACGCCCTCGTCGCTGTTGCGGATGGTGACCGGGCCGGGCCGGACGACTTGCGCCCAGGGCGTGAAGCGGCAGCCCTTCTGGACGATCATGAACTTGCCGCCTTTCGGTTTGCCCCACTTCTTGCCCTGCTTGATCTTGTCGATGAAGACGAAGGTACCGCGCAGCGCGCCGTCCTTGACGTCGACCCAGACGACCTCGCGCTCGCCGGTGCCGCAGACCTCCGGGTTCTTGGTGATCAGGATCTTCTCGATGGCATCGACCGGCAACGCGCCCTCGAACGAGATCTTGCCTTTGATCGAACCGCCGCTGGCGACTTTGCCTTCCTTGTATTTCGCTTTCGCCGCCTCGGCGGGGCCGGCGAGGCCCCCGAGACCGGCCGCCAACAGAGCGCCGAGCGCGACGGCCGTGAGTTGCTTACCGAACGTCATACGACTATCCCCCTTCAATTCCGTGTTGATTGGGCTGACGCGCCGGGGTCGGCGCGGTGAATCTCTTCCAAGGCCTCGATCGCGACTTGCCACAAGCGTTTTCGCGCCAGGTCGCCGAGCGCGTCGACGAACCGGTCGCTGGCGGCCGCGGGATCGAGGCGGCGCAACATCCGCGCCGCCGGGCGCCGGTGGTAGCCCTCGAAGGCAAAGGTGAAGTCGATCAGGTGATCGAGCGCATCGGCTCCGCCGAGCGAAGCGATCGCTTCCGCCGCCGCCAGCCGGACGCCCG
>JASLSL010000195.1 GCA_030743445.1 Alphaproteobacteria bacterium | reverse complement strand
GGTTTCACCGCGAGGCCGAAGCCGTGGCGGCAGCGGGCGGTGCGGCCGGCATGCGCTGGGTGGTCGACGACAACCTCGAGGAATTGGCGGCGATGGACGGGGTCTTCGATACGGCATCGCTCGACGATCTCGCAAGTCGGTCGCGCGCGGCGCTCGACCGGCTGGCGGAACTGTTGGACGCGCGCCGCGACGGCGGCCTCGTGCGACGCTGTCATGGCGATCTCCACCTCCGTAATATCTGCCTCGTCGAGGGCCGGCCGATGCTCTTCGACTGCATCGAGTTCAACGATGACATCGCCTGCGTCGACGTGCTCTACGACCTCGCCTTCCTGCTGATGGATCTCGACCACCGCGGCCGGCGCGACCTCGCCAACCTGGTGTTCAACCGCTACTTGGCGCGCACCGGGGATACCGCCGGGCTTGCCGCGATGCCGCTGTTCCTCTCGTGCCGGGCCGCGGTTCTGGCCAAGGTTCGCGCCGCGGCGGCGGTTCGACAGTCCGACGCGAAGCTGGCCAAGGCCGGGCGCGACGAAGCCCGGGACTACCTCCGCCGCGCCCTCGCCGATCTCGATCCCGTGCCGCCGCGGCTGGTCGCCGTCGGCGGCGAGGTCGGAGCCGGCAAGTCGACCCTGGCCCACGCCATTGCCCCCGAACTCGGCGCCGTCCCGGGCGCGGTGGTGTTGCGGACCGACGTGCTGCGCAAGCAGCTTTTCGACTGCGACATCCTGGAGCGACTGCCGGAGGAGGCCTACAGCGGCGACGCGACGCGCCGCACGTACAGCCGCCTGATCGAGGAATGCGAAACCGCCCTCCGAGCCGGATTCAGCGTCGTCGCCGATGCGACCTTCGTCGGGTCGAAGCTGCAGCGCCGGATCGAGCGGGTCGCGGCCGACGTCCCGTTCACCGGAATCTGGCTTCGCGCCCCGCTCGCGGTGCGCGAGGCGCGGATCGCGGGCCGCAGGCGCGACGCCTCGGACGCCACGGTCGAGCTCGCCCGGATGATGCACGACGACACCACGGCGCCCAAAGGCTGGGTCGAACTCGACGCGGAACCCGATGTCGCGCGTCTCGCCGAACAAGCGCTCGGGCGAGCCGGGGCTGGCGTCGCCGGCCGGTTGCGCTAGACTTCGCCCCATGAGCGAAGAACGACGCACCGTCATCCTGACCGGCGCGAGCCGGGGCATCGGCCACGCCACGGTGAAGCGGTTCTCCGACGAGGGCTGGCGCATCATTACCTGCAGCCGCGAGGAGGTGCCCGAGGCCTGCAAGCGCGACCCGAACTGGACCCACCATATTCCGACCGACCTCGCTGAGGCGGCTTCGGTCGAGGCCTTCATCGAGGAGGCCGACGCGGCCCTCGACGGCAGTTCGGTCAACGCGCTGGTCAACAACGCGGCGGTGTCGCCCAAGACCTCGTTCAAGGAACGCCTCGGCTGCCTCAACGGCCCGATCGAGGGCTGGCGCGAGGTGTTCGAGCTCAACTTGTTCGCGCCGATCCTGTTGTCGCGCGGCTTTGCCGCGGCACTCGGCCGCGGCGCCAAGGAGGACGGAGCGGCGATCGTCAACATCACCTCGATCGCGGGCCACTCGATCCACCCGTTCGCGGGTTCGGCCTACTCGACCTCGAAGGCGGCGCTCTCGGCGCTGACCCGCGAGCTCGCGGTCGAGTTCGCCCAGCTCGGCGTCCGGGTCAACGCGGTGGCGCCCGGCGAAATCGAGACCGAGATGGTCGGCGAGGAGTACGAGCCGCTGATCAACCGCATCCCGATGCACCGCATGGGCACGCCCGAGGAGGTCGCGGGCTGCGTCTACCAGCTCTGTAATCCCGACTTCGGCTACGTCACCGGCACCGAGATCTTCGTCACCGGCGGCCAGCACGTGCTTTAGGCAAGAGCACGCCGGACCACCCCATGGACGCCCATCGATCGAGATTCAGCCTCGCCGGGAAAACCGCGCTGGTGACCGGCTCGGGCCACGGGCTCGGTTGGGAGATCGCCAAGGCCATGGCCGAGGCCGGTGCCCACGCGATCCTTAACGGCCGCACCGCGGCGGCGCTCGAGGACCGGGTGGCGGAACTCGCAAAGGTGGACCTAATGGCCGAAGCCGCCTGCTTCGACGTCGCCGACCGCGGTGCGGCCGCGGCTTGGTTCGAGGCCCGCGCGCCCGAGCTCGATATCCTGGTCAACAATGTCGGGTTGCGCCTGCGCCGGCCGATCGCCGACTGCCCGCCGGACGAGTTCGCGCGCGTGCTCGAGGTCGGGCTGACCGGCGCCTACGCCCTCGCCCGCCTCGCCGCCGGCGGCATGGTGGCGCGCGGCGGCGGCGCGATCGTCAACGTGACCTCGATCGCCGGGCCGCTCGGCAAGGACGAGGACGCCGCCTATATCGCCGCCAAGGGTGGGCTCGAGGCCCTGACGCGGGGCCTCGCGGTCGAGCTCGGGCGCAAGGGCGTGCGCTGCAACGCTATCGCGCCCGGCTTCTTCCGGACCGAGGCGAACGCGGCGATGATCGAGGACCCGGCGGTCAACCAATGGCTGGAGGTGCGGGTGCCGCTGAAGCGCTGGGGCGAGCCCGCGGAGATCGCGGGCGCCGCCGTGTTCCTCGCCTCGCCCGCCGCCTCCTACATCAACGGCCACGTCCTGACCATCGACGGCGGCCTCTCGACCTCGTTCTGAGACCCGCCATCAAGAAACTGGAACAACGCGGGGCGACAGGGCATCATTGCGCCGCGCAACAGGGGAGCCAGCGAACGATATGGCGAAGAACAAGGGCAACGGGC
Source organism: Alphaproteobacteria bacterium (assembly GCA_030743445.1). GTDB lineage: Bacteria > Pseudomonadota > Alphaproteobacteria > UBA8366 > UBA8366 > JASLSL01. Next base: position 1,414 of record JASLSL010000195.1, on the reverse strand, counting down.
TGCCGCTCTCGCGGTTCACGGTTCTCGATCTGACGGCCCACCGCGCCGGGCCGACCGCGGTGCGGCAACTGGCGGACTGGGGCGCCAATGTCATCAAGATCGAGGCGCCGGCGCGGATCAGCCGCGACAAGGGCAGCATCGTCGGCGCGCGCCACGGCTTCGACTTCCAGAACCTGCACCGCAACAAGCGCAGCCTGACCCTCGACCTGAAAAGCGAGGAGGGCAAGGAGGTCTTCTTCAAGCTCGTCGAGAAGGCGGACGTGGTGGCGGAAAATTTCCGCTCGGCGGTGAAGCACCGGCTCGGCATCGACTACGAGGCGGTGCGCAAGGTCAATCCGCGCATCGTCTACGGCAGCATCGCCGGGTTCGGCCAGGACGGTCCCTACGGCAAGCGGCCCGGCGTCGACCAAATCGCCCGAGGCATGGGCGGCCTGATGTCGGTGACGGGACTGCCGGGCCAAGGGCCGGTGCGCGTCGGCATACCGATCTGCGACCTGACCGCCGGCATGTTCCTGGCCCAGGGCATCATGATCGCGCTGTTGGATCGCGAGGTCACCGGCGAGGGCCAGTGGGTGCATACCTCGCTGCTCGAGGCGATGATCCAGATGATGGACTTCCAGGCGGCGCGCTACCTGATCAAGGGTGAGGTCCCGAAGCAGGCCGGCAACGACCATCCGACCGGCATCCCGACCGGCGTCTTCCCGACATCCGACGGCCATATCAACATCGCGGCCGCGAGCCAGGTGCTGTTCGAGCGGTTGTGCAATTCGATCGGGGCGGAGGCCCTGTTCGAGGACCCGGACTACAAGACGCCCGACCTGCGCTCCGAAAATCGCAAAACGCTGTGCGAGAAAATCGGCGAGCACACCAAGACCAAGCCGAGCCAAGAGTGGATCGACATCCTGAACGAGGCCGGCGTGCCGTCGAGGCCGATCTATTCGGTCGACCAGGTGTTCGACGATCCCCAGGTCAAGCACCTCGAGATGGCGCGGCCGGCGGACCACGCGATCCTCGGCGAGATCAACCTGGTCGGCCAGGCGATCAACATGACCCGGACGCCGGAGCCCGGCCGCTTCCGCTCGGCGACCGCCGAGCTCGGCGAACACACCGAGGAAATCCTGGCGGAAATCGGCTACGGCGCCAACCGGATCACCGAATTGAAGGACAAAGGGGTCGTCTGACCGGCCCCGAGCAACCGGTCATAGGGACTTGAAGAGGACAAGATGGAACTCAACACGGACAAGATGATCGCCGAGAAGAAGGGCGGCGTCGGCTGGATGACGTTCAACAATCCGGATAAGCGCAACGCCACGTCGCTCGAGATGTGGCAGGCGATCGCGACCATCCTGACCGATTTCGAGGCCGATGACACGATCCGCGCGATCGTGACGAAGGGCGCCGGCGACAAGGCCTT
>JASLSL010000194.1 GCA_030743445.1 Alphaproteobacteria bacterium | reverse complement strand
AGGCGCGGTCACCGCGCTCGCCCCCGAAGGCGAGAGACTGCGATTCACCGGCTTCTCCTTCGGCTCGGCGATCAGCGCGGCGATGGCGGCGAGGCTCGGCGACCGTGTCGAGCGGATCTCCCTGATCGGCGCCGCCGGTTTCGACGCCAAGGGCCGGCCGCCCCTGGACATGCGCAGCTACAAGGAGGTCAAGGGCGACGACGCCGTATTCCGCGAGGTGCTGCGCCACAACATGCTATCGCTGATGCTGCAGCATCCGGAGTCGATCGACGAAGAGACGCTGGACATCCAATACGCCAACGTCACCCGCACCCGGTTCAACAGCCGCAAGGTCAGTGTGCAGCCGCGGCTCGTCGGCGACCTCGAGAAGGCGACCTGCCGGGTGCAGATCATCTGGGGCGAGCACGACGTAACCGCGCATCCGAGCATCGAGGCGCGGGCCGAAGTGTGCCGCGCGGTCATACCCGATTTGCGCGTCGACGTGGTGGCTGATGCGGGTCACTGGACCCAGTACGAGGCGGCCGACGAGGTCAATCGGCAGCTGCTCGATTTCCTGCTCGACGATCGGGATTAAGGAGAAACCATGGCATACGAGTTCATCACGACCGAGACGGACGGCCCGGCCTTCGTCCTGACCCTGAACCGGCCCGACAAGCGCAACGCGATGAGCATCGCGACCATGGCCGAGATGATCGCGGCGGCCAAGGAGGGCGAGGCCGACGATGCGGTCAGCGCGGTAATCCTGACCGGCGGCAGCGATTTCTTCTCCGCCGGGGCCGATCTCAACGACGCCTTGGCGGTGCAGGGTGCTGCCGACGGCATCGACTATTTCAGCAACTTCCACCGCCTCGCGAACGCCTTCGAGACCCTGAAAAAGCCGGTGATCGCCGCGATCGAGGGCTTCTGCATGACCGGCGGCTGCGAGATCGCGCTCGCCTGCGACATCCGGATCGCCGGCAAGGGCGCGAGCTTCGCCGTCACCAGCGCGCGCATCGGCACCGTCGCGGGGGCGGGCGGCACGGTGCGCCTGCCGCGCATCGTCGGCCCGGCGAAGGCGCTCGAGATCCTGTTCTCGGCCGAGCCGATCGACGCCGACGAGGCCTACCATATCGGCCTGATCAACCGGCTGGTCGACAAGGGCGGGGCGATCGCCGAGGCTAAATCCTTGGCCGCGCTCTATGCCACGCGCGCACCGATGAGCCTGCAACTCGCCAAGCGCGCGGTCTATCGCGGGCTGCAGATGGACATGGACTCGGCGCTCGAGTTCGAGACCATGCTGGTGTCGCTGATCTACGGCACCGAGGACCGCAAGGAGGGCATCTCGGCCTTCCTCGAGAAGCGCACCGCCGAGTTCAAAGGCAAGTAGCGGGGGCAAGTAGATGTCCGCTGCCGAGGCAACGCCGCCGCTGGTTCTCTCGGGCGTTCGGATCGCCGATTTCAGCCGTTTGCTGCCTGGGCCGTGGTGCACCCAGATGCTGGCCGACCTCGGCGCCGAGGTGATCAAGATCGAGCAGCCCGGCGTCGGCGACTTCGGCCGCCACAACACGCCGAGCTACAAGCGCGACGGGGTCTATTACAACAGCGTCAACCGCAACAAGCGCTCGATCGCGCTCGACCTCGGCCGGGACGACGGGCGCGAGGTCGCCCACCGGCTGTTCGGCTGGGCCGACGTGGTCGTCGAATCGTTCCGGGTCGGAGTGGCGGCGAAGCTCGGCGTCGACTACGCGGCGGCGAAGGGCATTAACAAGTCGGTGATTTACTGCTCGCTCACCGGGTTCGGACAGGACGGCCCCTTGGCGCCGATCCCGGGCCACGACCTGGTGATCCAGGCGGCGACCGGGCTGATGGGTGTCGCGCTCGACCAGGAGCCGGTGCCGCCGCCGCCCGAATTCCAGACCGGCGATTATGCCGCGGCGGCGATGGCGGCGATCGGCATTCTCGCCGCGATCATGCGGCGCCAGCAGACCGGCGAGGGGTGTTTTCTCGATCTCTCGCTCTACGACAGCGTGGTGGCGATGTCGAACATCGCGATGACCGGCGCGATGGCGCGCCTCGCCGGGCACAGCGGCAAGCCCAAGATGGAGGTCTGGGGCGGCAACCCGCGGTACAACACGTACCTAACCCGGGACGAGAGGCCGATCGCGGTGTCGCTCTTGGAAAAGAAGATCTGGGACGAGTTCTGCCACCTGACCGGCCATGACGAGCTGATCCACGAGGAAGAGGATTGGGCCGACCGCCATACCAGCCATGGCGAGCGCGCCGGGCTATACCGCGACGCGATCTCGAAATACTGCGCCGGGCACACGCGCGACGAGTTGATGGAGAAGCTGACCGCGATCGGGGTGCCGGTCTGCCCGATCTACACGCCCGACGAGGCGCTGGCGTCCGAGCACATGGCGGTCCGCGGCCTGGTCGAGTTCGTCGACCATCCGGCCGAGGGCCGCATCCCGCAGCTCGTCAACCCGTTGGCCAAGGCGGGGCTCACCGACACCAGGCGGCGTCCGGCCCCCGGGCTCGGCGAGAATGGCGACGAAGTGCTGGCCGAGTTAGACTATAGTGAAGAGGAACGCGAGCGATTGCGCGAGACAGGAGTGATCGAATCATGACCGCGACCGAAACATCGAACGCCATCGAGGCCGCGCGCTTCGTCGGCGCCGCCAAGGGCCGCAACTACCCGGGCGAGATCGTCGATGCCGCCCGGATGTGCCTGGTCGACTGGGCCGGCGTGGCGATCGGCGCCGAGAGCGAGGGCGCGGGCCGCGCGGTGCGCCAGGTCGTGGCCGCGTGGGGCACGGCGGGCAACGCCTGCGTGCTGCTCGGCCGGCCGATGGCGCCCACGGCGGCGGCGCTGATCAACGGAACGATGGCCCACTGCCTCGATTACGACGACACCCATGTCGGCTCGGTCGCCCACATCTCGGGCCCGACCTGGGCCGCCGCACTTGCGGTCGGGACGCATCTCGGCGCCGGCGAGCAGGACATCGTGTCGGCCTTCATCACCGGCTTCGAGGTCGGCGCCCGCTTGGGTGGCGGCGGGCTCGGCCAGGCGGTGAGCCGGCGCGGTTTTCACTCGACCGGGATCGTCGGCTGCCTCGCGGCGGCGACTGCCTCGGCGGTGCTGATGGGGCTCGACGAGGACGGCATCGTCCGTGCGCTCGGTGCGGCGGCGACCCAGACCGGCGGCCTGACCGCGTCCTTCGGCACCATGTCGAAGCCGTTCCACGCCGGCAAGGCGGCGCTCAACGGCGTCTTGGCGGCGGAGCTGGCGGCGGCCGGGTTCGAGCCGGCGCGCGGCCTGATCGAGCCCGGTGACGGGCTCGCCAAGGCGGTGGTGCAGGACGGGGTGGCAACGGTGCCGACCCTCGACTTCTCGGACGGCTGGGAGATTACCCGCAACACCTTCAAACCTTATGCGTCGTGTCTCTTGACCCATCCGGTGATCGACGCGGCGCGCTCGCTCTCGGGCGAGGTCGAGGGTCGGGAGATCGCAGCGGTCGAGGCGGTGGTCCACCCGATGGCGATCGAGCTCGCCGGCAAGACCGCACCCACGACCGGGCTCGAGGGCAAATTCAGCATTGCTTACTGCGCCGCCCTGGGCCTCAACGGCTATCCCGCGACCTTCGTCGATTTCTCCGACGAGCGGCTCACCGACGAGGCGGTCCGCACCACCACGGATCGGGTCGAGTATGTCGCGACCGAGGACATGGCGACGACGGCGGCGCGGATGGTCGTTCGCTTCGCCGACGGGGCCGAGCTCGACGCCGACGTGCCGCTGGCGCTCGGCAATCCGGGCAACCCGATGAGCTGGGCCGACATGGAAGAGAAGTTCATGGCCCTGGTGAGCCCCGTCATGGGCGAGAGCGCATCCGAGTTGTTCGCGGTATTGCGGAACTTCGACGAGGCGGGCCGATTGGACGCGCTGGTCGAGCTCGTCGGCCGGGATTAACCACCTCCCTGGCCAAACCGGTTCGAACGATCGTTACTTCGCCGCCGCGACGTTCAGGCTGATCGCGACGCCGCCGATCTCGAGCGTGCTGTCGTCGTCGAACAGGCCGAACCCGTCGACCCGCTCGATATCGCGGAACCCGGCGACCGTCAGATAATCCTCCAGGAACTCGAAGGTCAGGCCGACCTTGTGATAGTCGAACGCGTCGGTCTGACCGCCGAAGGCCATGCGCATGATGGTGAAGCGCTGCTCGACGTCGAGTTCAGGGTGCAGGAACAGCCGGCACAACACCTCGAAGTCGGGCACGCTGATCATCAGCTTGCCGCCGGCGACCAGCACCCGGCGAAACCCGGCGAGGGTCTCGGGCAACTCGTCGAGATATCCCAGATGCTCCAGCACGTGGCTGACGTAAATTTCGGCGGCCGAGGCGTCGGCGAAGTCCGAGAGGTCCCGGCAGTCGCCGACGTAATCGACGGCCTGGCCCGGCTGGACGTTCAGGATCTTCCAACCATCCTTGGTCTCGCGTCCGCCGATATGGAGCCGCAGCGTGTCGTCAGCCATGGCTCCGGACGCTAGAGCAATTCAGGTTTGATAGGAACCGTTTGACCGGGATTATTTTG
>JASLSL010000193.1 GCA_030743445.1 Alphaproteobacteria bacterium | reverse complement strand
GGGCCTCGAGACGGCGCGTCGCGGCATCGTAGTCAAAGATGCCCCCTCAGCAGTTCCAGCGACTGCTTGACCTCTTGGGCGAGGGCGTCGGCTTCCGCGCTCATGAAGGACCCATCGGTTGGTGCCGTGCGAGAGCTTCGCGTTTTAGCCGGAAAGCGATCGACGGTTCAATGGGCGCCGAAGGCAATCAGTAGAGCCCTCCGGTGCCGGTCGCCGGCGCGCCGTCGGCGCTCAAGCCCTCCAGGACACTTCCCCGTCCGGCTGGTTGCGAGCCCGGTTTGAAGGCTTCGAGGATCACGTCGTCGTCTCCGGGAAGAGCGGGCTCTCCGGTTCCGGCCCTGACCCGGACGAGCCGGATCCCGGGCGGCACGCGGAAGGGGACCGCCGCCGCCTCGGCCAACGCGTCGGCGGCGAAGTCACGGAAGATGGGCGCGGCGACGCTCGAGCCCGTCTCTCGCGGTCCCAGGGATCGCGGTACGTCGAACCCCACGAACACGCCGATCGCAAGGTCGGGCGAGAATCCGATGAACCAGGTGTCAAAGCTCTCGTTGGTGGTCCCGGTCTTGCCGGCGATCGGGTGCCCGACGGCCTTGACGCGCCGCCCGGTCCCGCGTTCGACGACGCCTTGAAGCATCGAGACCAACTGGTAGGCGCTGCCCGGATCGGTCACGCGCTCGCGCGCGTCGGGGATGCCGGGCACCGCCTGGCCGGTCCAGAACGTCGCCCGGCAGTCCGCACACGCTCGGTCGTCGTGGCGGAAGATGGTGCGCCCCTGACGGTCCTGGATGCGGTCGATGAGGGTTGGCGTAATTCGGCTGCCACCGTTCACGAGCATCGCGTACGCGGTCGTCAATCGCATGAGTGTCGTCTCTCCGGCCCCCAACGCCATCGAAAGCTGCCGGGGCAAATGATCGACCACTCCGAAGCGCTCGGCGTACATTGCGACCTTCTCGATGCCGACGGCCTGGGCCAGGCGAACCGTCATCAGGTTGCGTGACTTCTCGACCCCCAGCCGCATCGTGCTGGGGCCGTAGAACCGGTTGGTGTAGTTCGCAGGCCGCCACTTCGGTAATCCCGGTCCCTGGTCGATGACGAAGGGTGCGTCGAGAATCAGGGTCACAGGCGTGAATCCCGAATCCAGCGCGGCGAGATAGACGATCGGCTTGAAGGCCGATCCCGGCTGCCGCCACGCCTGGGTCACGCGATTGAACTGGCTACGCGCGTGGTCGTAACCGCCGGTCATGGCGAGAACCCGGCCGGTGTGAGGATCGAGGGCCACGATCGCGCCGTCCACGGCGGGGGTCTGACGAAGACCGTAGGTCGCGATCGGATAGGGCTCGCCTTCGGCATTCGCTCTCACGTCGTCGACCGCGACCACGTCGCCGGCGGCGAGGACGTCGGTCGGGCGTTTCACTTTCGGGCCCACCCTCTGGCCGGCCAGCCACGGTCGCGCCCACGCGAGCTCGGCGGTCGGGATATGGCCGGCGCTACCATCCGCAAACCCGATCGCCGCTGCGTCATCCGTGACCTCGAGAACAAGGGCGAGCCGCCACGCGCCCAAATCCGGCGGCGGCTCGACGCCGGCGAGCCGCATGCGCCACGTCGTGTCGAGATCGAGCCGCGTGATGGGCCCGCGCCAGCCGTGCCGCCGATCGTAGGCCTCGAGCCCGTTGTGCAGCGCCCGATCCGCTATCTCTTGAAGGCGTGGATCGACGGTCGTGCGCACCGAAAGCCCGTCCTTGTACAACGCGTTCTCGCCGTAGCGTGCAACCAACTCGCGACGGACGTCTTCGGCGAAATAATCGGCCTGAACGACGTCGGTCTCGGCGCGACGTCGGACCACCACCGGGAAGACCTTCGCGCGCGCCGCCTCTTTGGCGGTGATGTAGCCATCCAGCGTCATGCGATCGAGCACCCAGTCCCGGCGCGTCTTGGCTGCCAGGGGATGACGCCACGGGTTGTAGTTGTTGGGCGCCTTCGGGAGCGCCGCCAGGTACGCCGCTTCCGCGATCGTCAGCTCGTCGAGCGACTTGTCGAAGTAGTTGAGCGCGGCGGCGGCGACACCGTAAGAACCGGCCCCAAGGTAGATCTGGTTCAGATAAAGCTCGAGCAGCCGGTCCTTCGACAAGGCCCGCTCCATCCGGAACGCGAGGATAACCTCCTTGATCTTGCGCTCCCACGAAAGCTCGTTGCTCAACAGGAAGTTCTTGGCCACCTGTTGGGTGATGGTCGACGCGCCCACCAGCCGGCGTTCGGTGCCCAAGTTCCTAAGATTCGTGAGGGCCGCGCGCACGACGCCCAGGAAATCGATGCCCGGATGGCGATAGAACTTCTTGTCCTCAGCCGATAGGACCGCCTGAACGACGCGGCGCGGCATGGCGTTGACAGGCACGAAAACCCGCTGTTCGATCGCGTATTCGGCGAGCAGCCGCCCGTCGCCGGCGTGCACGCGCGACGTGACCGGGGGTTCGTAGTCGGCGAGTTGGTGGTAATCCGGCAGGCCCCTGCCGAAGTGGTAAAACACATAGAGCACGCCGCCCGCGCCCACCAGGGCGGTGATCACGAACATGCCGAACAGAATTGCGAGGGCCCTGAGCATCGCTTCACCGATCGCGCGGTTTGACGAGTGTGCGGCGTCGCAAGAGCGTTAGCAACAAATTGTGACCAGTTTGTGTCCGCGAGGCCCTCGGGAACCGCGGGGCCGGAGTCATTCGCCGGATCGAAGATTCGGCCGGCTTGCCTCTTCGATCCGGGCGAAATAGCCCTCGACGGCGCGAACGATGGCGCGGACCAGAGTGGCGCGGTATTGCGGCTTCTTCAACGCCGCCTCGTCCTTTCCGTTGGACAGGAAGCCCAGTTCCACGAGCACCGAGGGGACATCGGGCGCCTTGAGAACGACGAAGCCTGCGAATCGGTGGGTGTTGCGCAGCATGCGCGTTTCTCGCCCAAGCTCGCGCACCAGACGCGCCGCGAATTCCGCCGACTGATTCATGGTTTCGCGTTGCGCGAGGTCGATCAGGATGTTGGTGACCTCGGCAGTCTCGCCGCTCAGGTCAATCCCGGCGATCAGGTCGGCCTTGTTCTCGCGTTGCGCAATCTCGGCAGCCTCTTTGTCCGACGCGTTCTCAGACAGGGTGTAGACGGACAGACCGCGGACATTGCGGTCGCGGATGGAATCGGCGTGGATGGAGAGGAAAAGCTCGGCGTTCGACTTCCGCGCAACGGCGATGCGATCGCGCAACGGGATGAAGATGTCGCGATCGCGGGTGAGTACGACCCGATAGCGGCCCGTCTCTTCGAGCGCCTGCTTCAAGGCGCGCGTCGCCGCCAGCGTGATGTGCTTTTCGAACACGCGGGTCGTCCCGACGGCGCCCGGATCGACGCCGCCGTGCCCTGGGTCGAGGGCGACGGTTCTCTTCTTGATGTTGCGTTCGGGCTTTCTCGGCGGCGGCGCGAATGGAAGCGTGATCGCGGCCGGAACCGCACGGGCGTTCGCCGAAGCGATGGAATCCGGTCGCGGAATCCCGCTCGCCGGCGGACTCTGGGCGCGAATGCTGGCCAGCATGGCGTCACGGCTGGTCGGCGTCATGTCGAGCACGAGTCGGAAACCCGCCCGGCCGGCGGGCTCCATCAGGAAGACTTGATTGACGATGGCAGGCGCGCTCGTGTCCATCACCAGGCGGGACTGACCGGGCTTGAACAAGCCGTACCGCAGGCTCTTGAGAAGGCCGGTCTCACGCGGCAAGGGCAGTTGGGGAAGTCGCCATCCGACTTCGGCAAGGTCGATCACCACGCGATAGGGATCGACGAGTGTGAAGACGTGGAATTCCACCCGATCGGTCATGTCGAGGACGAGGCGCGTGATGCCGTCGTGGGCGCCTGCGCGCACGTCGGTTACGACGGTCTTGGCCGCCGCGCTCGCGCAAACGCCGCCTATGGCGATCGCGGCCAGCACAACGACACCGGCCCGCAACGTGGACCGAACCCGCCCCAAACCTGGTATCACGTGCGCCATCGTCCCATATAATGTGCATCTCCGTCGCCGGCCGCAGATATACCGTTATTCGAGGACCCGCGACAATCGACATGCGGCCGCGCAATTTGGGCACCCTGGCGGCGAAGCCGCGCGGCCCCCGAATCCAGGGGTCGCAAACAAGAGGATTGTCGAGAAAAAATCCTACCGTTATGTTAACGAGGGATTGGCCGCATCCGGTCGGGAGCGAGGCATACCGCAACTGAGGGTAGCAGCTTCCGCCGTCGCGGCAACGGTAAGGTTGATTCGAACACGCAAAACGCGTGCCGACCTTACGCCTTGAACGAACTAGAGGTTATTCCATGCCGGATAGAGCAGCGTGCATCAACCCGGCTCGCCCCGCACCCGCGCTGGCGAGCCGCGGATCGCTCGCACGCGCCACCGGCCACTTGCGAGAACATGTCCCTTACGCCTCGCGGCCTATGCGAAGGCGAGAAACAGGGTTTTGGAGATTCGAAATACATGCCCACCAAACGATTGCTCATCGACGCCGCCCACCCGGAAGAGACTCGGGTGGCGGTTGTCATCGGAAACCGATTGGAAGAATTTGACGTCGAGGTTGCGTCCCGAAGACAGCTCAAAGGCAATATCTACCTTGCCAAGGTAACGAGGGTCGAGCCGTCACTGCAGGCGGCGTTCGTCGATTACGGCGGGAACCGGCACGGCTTCCTGGCCTTCAACGAAATCCACCCCGACTACTACCAGATCCCCGTCGCCGACCGCGAAGCGCTGGTGGCCGAACAGGCTGCGGCGGAACGCGACGACGACGACAAGGCCGATGGAGGCGCCCCGACCACGACGCAAGGCGTCGAGACCGTCGGCGGCGACGATACGGCGGAAGAAGCCGAAACGCGGCGCCCGCGCCCGTCACCGCGTTCGTATCGGATCCAGGAAGTCATCAAGGCGCGCCAGATCCTGCT
>JASLSL010000192.1 GCA_030743445.1 Alphaproteobacteria bacterium | reverse complement strand
TCGAAGCTGCCGCTGCCGTTCCGGGGCGGCGGAAGGACGCGGATTCTCACCGAACGCGCCTGCGGCGGCGATAGCTTGCAGAACGCGGCGGGCGATCGCTGCGTTCAGTTCCGGCCCATCAACGCGACGGTCTCGGTGTTGCTCAATCCCTGCGGGAAATGTCGGGCGGTCGTCTTGGCCCGCGGCAACGGCGCCGGCGGACGTACGATCCAGACAATGGCGATCGCGCCAAAATCCTACCTTCCGATCGACGCCAACATCACGAACCGGCCACAAATCATCTCGGAAAAATCCTGCCGCTAGGCCGGATGGCGCTCGGCTGGAATCGCGAACGCGCGATCCGCTCTGGCGCGGCCGGCGGCGGCGGTCAGTCGGCTTCGACGGGGGTCTCGGGCTCGGAGGTCTTGCCGCCGCGCTTACGCCGCGAAGGCGGCGCGGTCTTGGGTTCGGGGTACGAGAACGCGATCTTGCCGCCTTCGATCGAGACGCGCGCAATGCCGCCTTTCTCGAGCCTTCCGAACAGAAGCTCCTCGGCGAGCGGCCGCTTGACGCTTTCCTGGATCACGCGGCCCAAGGGACGCGCCCCGAACATGCGATCGTAGCCCTTCTTGGCGAGCCATTCGCGGGCTTCCTCGCTGAGTTCGATGGTGACGTTGCGATCTTCGAGCTGGGCCTCGAGCTGCATGACGAACTTGTCGACGACTCGCGACATGACCTCGGGCGTCAGGTTCGCGAACCCGATGACGGCGTCCAGCCGATTGCGGAACTCGGGCGTGAACATGCGCTCGATCGCCTCTTCGTCGTCGCCGTCGCGGCCCTCGCGCTCGAAGCCGATCGCCGGCTTCGCGAGGTCCACGGCGCCTGCGTTGGTGGTCATGATCAGGATCACGTTGCGGAAATCCACGCTTTTTCCGTTGTGGTCGGTCAGTTTGCCGTGATCCATCACCTGCAAGAGGATGTTGAAGAGATCCGGGTGCGCCTTTTCGATCTCGTCGAGCAGCAGCACCGCATGCGGCTGCTGATCGATGCCGTCGGTCAAGAGTCCGCCTTGGTCGAAGCCGACATAGCCGGGCGGCGCGCCGATAAGCCGCGAGACACTGTGGCGTTCCATGTACTCCGACATGTCGAAGCGGATGAGCTCGACGCCGAGCGCCCGGGCGAGCTGGCGGGCGACTTCGGTCTTGCCGACGCCAGTGGGCCCGGAGAACAGGTACGACCCGATCGGTTTCTCGGGCTCGCGCAGTCCCGCCCGCGACAGCTTGATCGAGCTTGCCAGCGCGTCGATCGCCTTGTCCTGGCCGAACACCATGGTCTTGACGTCGCGGCCCAGGTTTTGGAGCACGGCGCGGTCGTCGGTCGAGACCGATTTCGGCGGGATTCGGGCGATCTTGGCGACCACGCCCTCGACGTCTTTGACGGTGACCGTCTTACGGCGCTTGTGCTCAGGAAGGAGCATGCGCGAGGCGCCGACCTCGTCGATAACGTCGATGGCCTTATCGGGAAGCTTGCGGTCGTTGATGTAGCGCGCCGAAAGCTCGACCGCGGTGCGGATCGCCTCGGCCGTATAGCGTACCTTGTGGTGCTCTTCGAAGTAGGGCTTGAGACCGCGCAAGATCTTGACCGTGTCCTCGTTCGACGGCTCGTAGACGTCGATCTTCTGGAAGCGCCGCACCAGCGCCCGGTCCTTTTCGAAATAGTTGCGGTATTCCTTGTAGGTGGTGGAACCGACGCAGCGCAGCAATCCGTTCTGCAAGGATGGCTTGAGGATGTTGGACGCGTCCATGGACCCGCCGCTCGTGGCGCCTGCGCCGATCACGGTGTGGATCTCGTCAATGAAGAGGAGTGCGCCCGGCGTTGATTCGAGCTCCGAGATCACCGCCTTCAAGCGCTCTTCGAAATCGCCGCGGTATCGGGTGCCGGCCAGCAGCGCGCCCATGTCGAGGGCGAATATGGTGGCATCCGAGAGCACGTCGGGCACGTCGTGCTGAACGATTCGCCGCGCGAGCCCCTCGGCGATCGCAGTCTTTCCGACCCCGGGGTCGCCCACGAACAGAGGGTTGTTCTTGTTGCGCCGGCAAAGGATCTGGATGGTGCGTTCGATCTCGGCCTCGCGGCCGATCAGGGGATCAATGCGGCCCTCCGCCGCCTTTCTGTTCAAATCGACGCAGTATGTATCCAGGGCCTCCAGGCCCTTGCGCGTCGCCTTTTCCTCGCCCGTGTCCTCGTCCGCGCCTTGGACGGTGCGTGAAGGCGCCTCGCCCGAAACCTTCGCGATCCCGTGCGAGATGTAATTGACCGCATCCAGCCGCGACATATCGTGGACCTGAAGGAAGTAGACCGCGTGCGATTCGCGTTCCGAGAATAGAGCCACCAGAACGTTGGCTCCGGTCACCTCCTCACGCCCCGACGACTGGACGTGAATGGCTGCGCGTTGGACGACGCGCTGGAACCCGGCGGTCGGCTTAGGATCGGCCATCCGCGCGGACAAAAGCTTCGGGATTTCGTTGTCGATGAACTCGGTCAGGTTCTGGCGGAGATCGTCGAGGTCGACGCCGCAGGCCCGAAGCACCGCGACCGCGTCCGGATCCTCGGTGAGCGCGAGCAGCAAATGTTCCAAGGTCGCGTATTCGTGACGCCGCTCGGTCGCGTGCGCCAGCGCCCGATGAAGGGATTGTTCTAGGTTTCGGGACAACATCGTCAGCCGCGCTTTCCTTCGTTTACTCGTCTCCGTCCTTCTCGATCGTACACTGCAACGGGTGCTGATGCTGACGGGCGAGGTCCATGGTCTGGTTGACCTTGGTTTCCGCCACTTCGAACGTGAAGACGCCGCACACGCCGACACCGCGCCGATGCACGTGGAGCATAACCTGAGTCGCTTGTTGGTGGTTCATTCCGAAAAAACGCTCCAGCACGTGAACGACGAATTCCATGGGCGTGTAGTCGTCATTCAGCATCAAGACCTTGTACATCGATGGTTTTTTGGTTTTGGGCCTGGGCTTTACGACGACTCCGTTCTGCGGTCCGTTTTCGCCGTTGCGTTTGTTGATGCCGCTCATGATCGTCGCATCGTCACTCGCACCTGGGCCGACCCGGGACCTTGCGATCCCGCGACTTTCATTATAGGCGCAATCCCGCGGCCGTAAAAGGGCTCCAATAGGCGCGACACGGGCGTTTGGGCACGTATGCGCATCGAGCCGGGCCATGATTTGCCCTGCTCGCGAATGGCTTCCGCGCGTCCAACCCTTCCCGAAAAACGTTCCAAGAGGTCGTATCGTCGTGCGCATTTCGGTTGTCATCTAGGATATATTGCGGACCCTAATCGCAATCCGATTTCGGTGTTTCCGTCACCGAGACCCCGAAACCAGGGGACGGCGGCGCGAGGCGCCGACGGTCCGGTTCGCCCCCACCGAGGGACCTTCGTGGAGGACAATAAAAGAATGACGAAACTTGCCGATCTCGCGACACCGGCGCTGGTGATAGAACGCGGCCGGCTCGTCGCCAACCTCGAGAGGATGAAGGCGCGGGCGCGGGCCCTCGGGGTGCGGTTGCGACCACATATGAAGATAGCGAAGACGGCCGAGATCGCCGAGCTGGCCGTCGAAGAGAAGGGTCGGGGAATTGCCGTGCAGACCCTGGCGGAAGCCGAATTCTTTGCTCAAGCGGGCTATTCCGACATCACCATTTGCGCCGGGATGATACCGAGCAAGCTCGATCGCGCCGCGAGGCTCGCCGACGCCGGCGTCACCGTGATCACCGACAGCCCGGACGTCGCCCAGGCAATCGCCGCCCACGGCGATCGTTTCGAGGTTCTCGTCGAGATCGACTGCGGCGGTCACCGCGCCGGGATTTTTCCCGAATCGACCGAGGTGATAGAGATCGCGAAGATCCTGGACGGCGCCCCACGCGCGACGTTCGCCGGCGTGCTCACCAACGCCGCCCATTGTTACCAGGGGCGCACTCGGGCCGAGTTCGAGGCAATCGCCGAGCAAGAGCGCGGGGCCGTCGTCGACGCCGCCGAACGGATCTCCGGGGCGGGAATCAGTTGCCCGGTGGTCAGCGTCGGCTCGACGGCGACTGCCGTTACCGCCAAGCACCTGGACGGGGCCACCGAGACCCGTCCGGGGCTTTACGTCTTCAACGATCTGTTCCGGGCCGGGGTCGGGCTGTGCGCACCCGACGACATCGCCCTTTCCCTGCTCTCGCGCGTGATCGGACACTATCGGTCGGACAATCGCCTCCTGATCGACGCCGGCGTTACCTCGCTGTCGCTCGACCGCGGAACCGAACGGATCGAAGGCGGCGATCAGGGTTTCGGCGTCGTCCTCGACGAGGATCTGCGACCCATTGCGCCGGGGCTCAAGGTCGCGCGACTTCACACCGAGCACGCGTGGGTCGCCGCCGACGAGCCGCTGCCTTTCGACAGCCTCCCCATAGGCACGATGGTGCGTATCCTTCCCAATCACGCCAACAACACCGCGACCATGCACCGCCATTACGACGTGGTGGACGGCACGTCCGATGTGATTGCGCGCTGGTCGCGCCAGGGCGGCTGGTAGGCGCGAGGAAACCGACCGTGAGCGCGCCCAACGTCGCCCTCGTACTCGGCGCCTCGGGAGTCGCCGGCACCCATGTCGTCCAGTATCTCGAACGCCTGGAGTCCTGGGACGTGATCGCGGCCGCCCGGCGGCCGCCCCCTTATGCGAGCGACGCTCCGTTCGTTTCGGTGGACCTCGGGGACCCGGCCGCGTGCCGCGAGAAGCTGGGTGTGCTGGGGCATGTGACCCACCTGGTATACGCCGCCTATACCGCGGAAGGCGCCACCTGGGCGGAACAGACGGCACCGAACGCGGCCATGCTGGTCAACGCCATGGACGCGCTCGAACCCGCGGCGCCCGGCCTGAGGCATGTCACGCTCTATCAGGGCACCAAGTACTACGGCAATCACCTGGGTCCCTTCCGAACGCCCGCAAAGGAGGGGAATCCGCGCCACATGCCGCCCAACTTCTATTTCGACCAGGAAGAGGCGCTGTGGGAAAGACAGCCGGGAAAGGCGTGGTCTTGGACGCTCTTGAGGCCGCACTTCATCGCCGGCATC
>JASLSL010000191.1 GCA_030743445.1 Alphaproteobacteria bacterium | reverse complement strand
TTGCCATCATCCTGTCCCCAGGCTGCCCCTCACGCCGCCCCGCGGCGGGCCGGCGTCTCCTGCCAGCCGGCGAAGCTTTCGAGGTTCACCATTTGGTCGTGGCTCGGCCGGGCGCGGACCTCGGCGAAGCTGTCGCCGTGGACCAGCACCTCGGGCGTCAAGGGACGCGCGTTATAGGCCGACGCCATGACCGCACCATAGGCCCCGGCGTCGTCGAATACCACCAAATCGCCGGCCTCCAGCGGCGGCAGTTCGCGCCCGCGGGCGAAGGTATCGCCGGTCTCGCACACCGGGCCGACGACGTCGACCGGCGCCAGCGCCGCGCCCGGACCGGGTTCGCGAACCGGCCGGATGTCGTGCCAAGCCTGGTACATCGCGGGGCGAATGAGATCGTTCATCGCCGCGTCCAGGATCACGTGGCCGCGCGCGCGGCCCTGCTTCACGTAGATCACGCGGGCAACCAGCACGCCGGCGGTCCCGGCGATCGCGCGCCCGGGCTCGATCAGCAGGCGGCAGCCGAGGTGCCCCACGACCTCGTCGGCCATCGCCGCGTAGTCGGCCGGGCTCGGCGGCGTCTCGTCGCGGTAGGAAATGCCGAGCCCGCCGCCAAGGTCGAGCCGCGCGATGCCGTGGCCCTCGCCGCGCAGCCGTTCGACCAGACGCGCGACCTCGCCGAACGCGGCGCGGAACGGCCCGAGCTCGGTCAGTTGCGAGCCGATATGGACGGCGACCGAAACCGGCTCGATCCCGGGCAACTCGGCGGCGCGGGCGTAGGCCTCGGCCGCGACCTCGATGTCGATACCGAACTTGTCCTCGCGGCGGCCGGTGGCGATCTTGTCGTGGGTGTTGGCGTCGACGTCGGGATTGACCCGGATCGCGATCTCGACCGCAGTCCCCTTTCCCGCCGCCACCTCCGACAGCAGGTCGAGTTCGGGCACGGATTCGACGTTGATTTGCAGGATGTCCTCGTCGAGCGCCAGTTCCAGCTCCTCCCTGGTCTTGCCGACGCCGGAGAAAACGATGCGCTCGGCCGGGACGCCGGCTCGGATCGCGCGCCTGAGCTCGCCGCCGGACACCACGTCGGCGCCGGCCCCGAGATCGCCCAGGGTCTTGAGCACCGCGAGGTTGTCGTTGGCCTTCATCGCATAGCAGATCGTCGCGTCGCGGCCTTGGAACGCGTCGCGAAACGCGGCGTAGTTGCGCGTCAGCGCCGCCGTCGAATAGCAGTAGAACGGCGTGCCGACGGACTCGGCGATCGCCCCAAGACGCACCCGCTCGGCGCACATCTCGCCGTCCTGATAGTCGAATTCGGTCATCGGCCCAACCCTACTTCGGATAGGTGCGCGGATAGTCGCTCTTGCCCGGCGCCTTGGGATCGCCCTTCTTGCCGCAGGCGGCGAGCGGTGCGGCCAGCACAAGGGCGAGGATCAAGGCGTAGACGATGCGGATCACAGGTAGCGCTCCTTTGCTGCCGCCACGGCCTGGCGCACGTTGTCGGGCGCCGTGCCGCCGTAGCTCGTGCGGCTCGCCGCCGCGGCGTCGACGGACAGCACGGAGTATATAGCCTCGGTGATCCCGGATTCCACCTGCTGCATCGTCTCGAGCGGCAGGTCCTCCAAGGCGCAAGTCTTTTCCTCGGCGAGTGCCACGATCCGCCCGGTCGCCTCGTGCGCCTGGCGGAACGGCAAGCCGAGCTCGCGCACCAGCCAATCGGCGAGGTCGGTCGCGGTCGGATAGCCCGACGCGAGCGCCGCCCGCATGCCGTCCTCGTCGACCGTCATATCGGCGATCATGCCGGCCATCGCGGCGAGCCCCAACGCCAGGCTTTCCGCCGCGTCGAAGGTCGGTTCCTTGTCTTCCTGCAGGTCCTTGCCGTAGGCCAGCGGCAGGCCCTTGACGACGACCGCGACGGCGGTCAGCGCACCGAGGATCCGCCCGGTCTTGGCGCGCACCAGCTCGGCCGCGTCCGGATTGCGTTTTTGCGGCATCATCGAGGATCCGGTCGAAAAGGCGTCCGACAGGGTGACGAAGCCGAACTGCGGCCCGCACCACAGCACGATCTCCTCGGCGAGACGCGACAGGTGGGTCGCCGCGATCGCGAGCGCGGCGAGGAACTCGAGCACGAAGTCGCGCGCCGAGACCGCGTCGAGCGAGTTCGCCATCGGCCGCTCGAAGCCGAGTGCGGCCGCCGTCGCGTCCCGGTCGATCGGAAAGGCGGTGCCGGCGAGGGCGCCTGCCCCCAAGGGCGATAAGTTGACCCGCTCGCGGCAATCGGCGAGCCGCTCGCGGTCGCGGCCGAACATCTCGACATAGGCGAGCAAATGGTGGCCGAAGGTCACCGGCTGGGCCGGCTGCAAATGGGTGAAACCGGGCATCAGGGTCGCGGCGTGGGTCTCGGCCCGCGCCAGCAGCGTCCGCTGCAATTCCCGGAATTGGCCGTCGAGCCCGTCGATGGCGTCACGAATCCAGAGGCGCAGGTCGGTCGCAACCTGGTCGTTGCGGCTACGCGCAGTGTGCAGCCGCCCCGCCGCCTCGCCGATCGCCTCGGCGAGCGCGGCCTCGACATTCATGTGCACGTCCTCGAGCGCGGGCTTGAAGTCGAACTCGCCGGCCTCGATCTGCTTGAGGATGCGGTCGAGTCCGTCCACTATCGCCGCGCCGTCCTCGGCGCCGATGATGTTCTGGTCGACCAGCATCCGACAGTGCGCCTTGGAGCCGGCGATATCCTGGGCGTAGAGCCGCCAGTCGAAGGAGACCGAGGCGTTGATACGCTCCATGACATCCGACGGACCCGCGGCGAAGCGGCCGCCCCATATGGTGTTAGTGCTCATGACCCGACACCGGTAACCCAGATTATGAAACCGAGTAACTACTTTCCGTTGGCGATTTTCGCAATCTTCGCCGCCATTCCAATCCTAATCGCGATCTTCGCCCAGACCGACAAGGGACCGCTGCTCGGCGGTTGGATGGAGCAATTTAACGTCATCGAAGCGCCCGGGCCAGTACCAGACGTCGCCTTCGAGGACGGAGCGGGCCGGAAGATCACGCTCGGGGACTTCGCCGGACGGGTCGTGCTGGTCAACTTCTGGGCCACCTGGTGCGCCCCCTGCGTGCGCGAGATGCCGTCCCTCGACCGTTTGCAGGCGCGGCTCGGCGGCAAGGATTTCACCGTCGTCGCGGTCGACGAGGACCGCGACGGCAAGGAGGTCGGCAAGCCGTTCATGGCGAAACTCGGCCTCGCGCACCTGGATTTCTACCTCGACCACCGGATGGCGTTGAGCCGGGCGCTCGGGGTCCGCGGCCTGCCGACCAGTTTCTTGATCGACCGGGAGAGCCGCGTCGTCGGCCGCCACGACGGCTTCGCCGAGTGGGATACGCCCGAGGTCGAAGCCCTGATCCGCTATTACGCCGGCGAGATCGATGCGAAAACCGGCGCCAACCCGCCGTCGAGATAACGACACGCCTGGCGCCGGAAATCCCGCAATCCAATCCCGCAGTCGTCTTCGCTAAACTATATTTAATTAAAGATAGATAAATTTATCACCGTACATTTTAATTGTAATTATCGGTTAAGAGGCTGTTAACACGGTTTCATTTTAATTGCACGGTAGTTCGCCGCAAAAATTCCAGCGACCGGAATGAACGCCATTCAATATTCAATTAAACGCGGTATAATAAACCCGCCAAGAATAAATGCGACGCCAAGAATAATGCCATGGCGGTGAAAACCGTGGCGGAAGGGAGCACGATGGGTCGGCGGGCCGATCACAATCGCCAGCAGCTCTATGCGATGGCGCTGGACGCGGCGGGCGAGATCGCCGCGGCGGACGGGCCGCGGGCCCTGACCGCGCGACGGATCGCGGCCCGGATCGGCTATTCCGCGGCGACGCTCTATAACCTGTTCGACGACCTCGACGACCTGATCGTCCATTTGAACGGACGCACCCTCGACGCGCTGCACGACGCCCTCTCGCCGGCGGCGCTGGGCGCGGACCCGGCGGCGGCGTTGCGCCGTATGGTCAAGGATTACGTCGGCTTCGCGGCGGCGCACGCGAATCTCTGGAACCTCGCGTTCGAGCACCGGTTGCCGGCCGACCGGCCGCTTCCGGCCTGGCACCACGGCAAGGTCGCGCGGCTCTGCGCCCTGTTCGAGCGTCCCCTGGCGCCGCTCCTCGGCCCGGGTCGGGAGCGGGAAAGCGCCCGGTCGGCTCGAATTCTCTGGGCAAGTCTACGTGGCATCTGCGCGCTCGATATGGCGCAGGGGCTGGATGCGGGCGAATCGGTCGAGCTGATGGCCGATACCCTCGTGACCCACTATCTCGGCGGGCTCGGCGCCGAACAACCGCGGCCGGCGGCTGCAAAGCGCGCCCCCGTCCGGCGCCAGGCGGTGGCAAAATCGGCGCCCCGACAGCCGGCCCCGCCGGCACCAAAACCCGCGGCTGCCCGCCCGGCGAAGGTCGCCAAAGTTACAATGCAGGCGCCGGTCCGCAGATCGGCGCCACGGCCGGCGACCAAGGTCGCCCGCCCGGCCCCCGAGCCCCCCGCAGCACCCCGAAAAATGCCCCCCGAAGCACCCCCCGAACCGCCCCACGGGCCGCCCCCCGGGCCGGCCAACGTCGACGAGGCCGACCAGTTGGCGGCCGACATCGAGGGCATCTGGGACACCTACGAGTCGGAGATCGGCGAAGATGAAACCCTGAAGGCGTGGCGCAAGCGCCACCTGCGCTAAATCGGCGATCGTCGACTTATCATTTCGGCTTCGTAATATAATTCATTTTTAGTTACGAAACCGCAACTAACGTTGTTTCCCGCTAGTTTCGGCCCGCGATCAACGCCAGGGCGCGTTGCATTTCGTTGGTCTGCAGCATCAGCCCCTCGTCCACGCCCTGGCCCGGCTTCAGCATCATGAAGTCGGCCCGGCTGGCGAGTGCGATGTGGGTGCAGAGCCGCGCCGACTGGTCGGTCTCGTTCGCGGTCCCGCCGACATAAATGCCCATGCCCTTGGCCTTGCAGTAGAGCAGCGCCTCGATGGAGTTGTGGAGGCCGCCGAGGTCGGGGGTCTTGACCTGGATGAAGTCGACCGCCTCGGCGTCGGCGAAGACCCGGATGTCGTCCAGCGTGTTGCACCATTCGTCGGCGATCAGCTTGACGTCGACGCCTTGCCCCGCGAGCGCCTCGCCGAGCGCCCGGAAGGCCTCGATCTGGGCCTCGCGCGAGTCGGCGATGATCGGCGTTTCCATGTAAAGCTCGAGCGATCCGACTTGTTCCTTCAGGCGGCCGAGGAAACCGGCGATTGCCGCGGCGTCCATATCGAAGAGCTCGCCGAGCGTGCCGTAGACGTCGAGATGGATTATCGGGCTGTAGCCCGGCGCCCCGAGGTCGGCGACCCGGCCCGCGACCCAGCCGGCATAATCGAGCAGCAACTGGCCGCCGGGGCCGAGGTGCTCTTGGGTGTTGGAGAACGAGCCGTGCGGCAGCAGCTCGACCCCTTTCATCACCATCTTGTCGACCTGTTTCAACTGGTCGGTCGGGCACATGGCGAGGATCGGGATCGGCGCGGTCGAAACCTCGGTGCCGTATTCGCGCGCGACGGTCTCGGCCATGCACTCGCGCCCGGCGAGCGAGGCCGCGTGCAGCAGCGCCTGGGAGACACCATAGCGCACCGCCGTGTGCAGCTTTGCGCCGCCGGCCTCGAGCGCCTCGATCTCCGCCGCCAAGGGTTTGAAGAGGCTGCAGTCCCGGCCAACCAACAGCTCGCGGATCGGACCTTCGAGATGCGCCATGTGCTCCCTGGCGCGGAAGATCGGATCGCGCCCGGCGGCCCCGGTGAAGATCACGTCGAGACAGTCGCCGTGGGCGACCGACCCGTCCTCCAGGACCAGCATCACCGAGATTACCTCGCCCGGCTGGATCACCCGATCGAAGCCCGGGGTCACCGGGTCGCCCTCGATGTTGAAGCCGTTCGCGGTGACACCGCCGGCACGAACCGCCGCCAGATCCTTGTTGAAATAGCCCGAGCGGCCGGTGACCGCGAGCACGTCCTGGATTTTCATGGGCCTGAGTTTCCCGCGTTTAGTGCTCCAAATCCTGGTCTTCGAGCTTCGGCGTTTCGGTCTGGTTGAACCGGCCGTCGTAGATCGGCCGGCCGCCGGTGGTCGGCCCGGGATACTGGACGAACAGGATCTTGCAACCGTTCTCTGTGTGCAACTCGTGCTCGAAGTGGGGGTCGGCGTGATAGACCATGTCGCCGACCGTGAGCATCCGGTCGCCGTAGCGGCATTCGCCTTCGAGCACGTACCACACTTGGGCGAAGTCGTGCTTGTGCAGCGAGAACCCGCCACCCGGCTCGTAGGTCAGGATGCCGGCGTTGGGCTCGGTCGGGTTCTCCCCGGTCGGATGGAAGACCATCTGCGAGGCGTTGGCGAAGCGGGCAGTCTCGGGCGTGTATTCGTTGGGCCGGCGGATGACCGGCGCGTGATGGGTCCTGGCCGCTTCTTCCGGCGTGATCTTGGGTGCATGGTCCTTCGGCATGGCTGTTCCCTCGGCTGGCGAACGGTTCGCTCGAGGGGCAAGTCTATCACCCGAAGCGACCGCTCGGGTAGGCCAGGCACGTACTCGGGAACGATTTGCCGCAGCTAGGCCTGGATGAAGGACAGCACAGGGCCGCAGGTATCCGCCGGCCCGACCCATATCGCCGGGTAGGGATGGTCGGTGAAGTCGACCCCGTTCCGCGACAGCAGATCCTTGGTCGCCCCGAGATCGCGGACCGTGATGCCGACCGCCGCGACGTAGGGCAGGCACGGCGGCTCGACGCCCGGGGTCCAGATGGCGAGCCTGGCCGCGTCGATCACGTAGACCGCGCCGCGCTCGAACGCGAAGCGGGCGGCGCCGGGCTGCGGCTCGGTCGGCTCGGCGCCGAAGAGCCGTTGCAGGCGGCCGGACGTCGCCGCCACGTCCGCGACGCAGAACACCACTTCGGCCATGGCCACGGCGCCGTTCGGGTGGTCGAGCAGATGCGGCTGCCAGAGCACGTCCCGGGTCAGATGCTCGATGAAGATCATCATGGCCTCGGGAAAGCTCTCGGGCGCCAGGTAGATGTTGCGGAATGCGGCGAGGCGGGTCTCCTCGCCGTCGGGGCCGAAGGACGCGTCGCGCTGCAGCTTCGACGGCGGCTCGACACCCTCGAAGCGGGCCGCGAGCGCGGCATAGGCCGCATCCGCCTCGCCGCTGCCGATGGCGACGATATGGGCGCCCTGGTGGCGCTCCAACATCGCCTGGGCCGAGCTGTAGAGGTCGGGGTCGGTGAGGCCGATCAGCTCCAGATAGCCTTCCTGGAACATGGCGCAGTGGTTGCCGGAGCCCCAGGGCTCGACCGGCCCGCCGGGCGTCTTGGAGCCGGAATGGATGCTGCGCGGCGTCAGGGTGAAACCGAGCCGCTGGTAGGCGTCGCGGCCGACGTCGAGATCGTTGACGGCGACCCCGACATGGTCGAGTTCGAGGGGCAGGTCGGTCATCGCGGGGGGCGGATCAAAATTGCCGGACTCTGCGCTATCGCGTCGGCACCGGCTCGTCGCCGGAATAATCGTAGAACCCGCGGCCCGACTTGCGGCCGAGCCAGCCGGCCTCGACGTATTTGACCAACAGCGGGCACGGCCGGTACTTGGAATCCGCCAGGCCCTCGTAGAGCACCTGCATCACCGCGAGGCAGGTGTCGAGACCGATGAAATCGGCGAGCTCCAAGGGGCCCATCGGGTGGTTGGCGCCGAGCTTCAAGGCGGTGTCGATCGCCTTCACGTTGCCGACACCTTCATAGAGCGTGTAGACCGCCTCGTTGATCATCGGCAGCAGCACCCGGTTGACGATGAAGGCCGGGAAGTCCTCGGCCATCGCCACCGTCTTGCCGAGCGATTCGGCGAGTTCGCGCGCCACTTCGTAGGTTTCCTCGCTGGTCGCGAGACCGCGGATCAGTTCGACCAGCTGCATCATCGGCACCGGGTTCATGAAGTGCATGCCGATGAAGCGCTCCGGCCGGTCGGTCACGGTGGCGAGCCGGGTGATCGAGATCGACGAGGTGTTGCTCGCGATCAGCGCGTCGTCCCTCAGGCTCGGCCCGAGCTGCTGCAATATCTCGCGCTTGAGGTCTTCGTCCTCGCTGGCGCACTCGATGACGATGTCGCAATCCTTGAAGATCTTGTAGTCGAGCCCGGTATGGATGCGCTTCAGCGCCGCCTTGGCGTCGGCGGCGGCGATCACCTCGCGGCGCACTTGGCGGTCCATGTTGGCGCCGATCGTCGCCAGCGCCTTGTCGATCCGCGCCTTGTCGACGTCGAGCAGCTTGATGTCGTATTCGGCGAGCGCGGCGACGTGGGCGATGCCGTTGCCCATCTGTCCCGCGCCGATCACGCCAATCGTCTTGATCATGGCCTCAGCTCCCCGCCAATAGGCTCAATCGTCCAGCGCCTCGTCCAGTTCGGGGACCGCCTGGAACAGGTCGGCGACCAGCCCGTAATCGGCGACCTGGAAGATCGGCGCCTCCTCGTCCTTGTTGATGGCGACGATCACCTTGCTGTCCTTCATGCCGGCGAGGTGCTGGATCGCGCCCGAGATGCCGACCGCGACGTAGAGGTCGGGGGCGACGATCTTGCCGGTCTGGCCGACCTGGTAGTCGTTCGGCACGAAGCCGGCGTCGACCGCGGCGCGCGAGGCGCCGACCGCGGCCCCGAGCTTGTCGGCGATACGCTCGAGGAGCTCGAAATTGTCGCCCGACTGCATGCCGCGCCCGCCGGAGATCACGATCCGGGCGGCGGTCAGCTCGGGACGCTCGGACTTGGTGGTCTCGGCGCCGAGGAAGCTGGTGAGGCCGGCATCGCCGGTGGCATCGACATTTTCCCTCACCGCCGAGCCGCCCTCGGCCGCGACCGGATCGAAGGCGGTGATGCGCACGGTGATGACCTTCTTGGCGTCGGCCGACTGCACCGTGGCGATCGCGTTGCCGGCGTAAATCGGCCGCTCGAAGGTGTCGGCCGAGACGACGCCCGAAATGTCGGATATCTGCTGGGCGTCGAGCAACGCCGCGACCCGCGGCATGATGTTCTTGCCCGACGTCGTCGCCGGCGCCAGCAGGTGCTCGTAGCCCTCGGCGAGCGCCACCACCAGGGGGGCGATGTTCTCGGCGATCCCGTTGGCGTATTCGGCCGCGTCGGCGACCCGCACCTTGGCAACGCCCGCGACCTTGGCGGCGGCTTCGGCGACGGCGCCGCAGCCCTCGCCGGCGACCAGAATATCGATATCCCCGCCGATCGCGGCACCCGCGGCGACCGCGTTCAGGGTTGCGGGCTTGAGTTCCGAACCGTCGTGTTCGGCAACGACCAGGACGCTCATCGTCAGATCACCTTGGCTTCGTTCTTGAGTTTATCGACCAGCTCGGCGACATCGGCGACGATGACGCCGGCCTCGCGCTTGGCGGGCTCCGTGACCTTGAGGACCTGGAGCCGGGGTGCGGTCTCGACCCCGAGTTCGGCCGGCGAGGTCTCGTCGATCGGCTTCTTCTTGGCCTTCATGATGTTGGGCAGCGAGGCGTAGCGCGGCTCGTTGAGGCGCAGGTCGGTGGTCACCACTGCCGGCATCGCAACCCGGACGGTCTCGAGCCCGCCGTCGACCTCGCGGGTGACCTCGGCCGAGCCGTCGGAGATCGCGAGCTTCGAGGCGAAGGTCGCCTGGCTCCAGCCGAGCAACGCCGCCAGCATCTGGCCGGTCTGGTTGCTGTCGTCGTCGATCGCCTGCTTGCCGAGGACCACCAGGTCGGGGCTCTCCTTCTCGACCAGCGCCTGCAGGATCTTGGCGACCGCGAGCGGCTCGACCTCGTCGTCGGTCAGGACCAGAATGCCGCGGTCGGCGCCCATGGCGAGCGCGGTGCGGATCGTCTCCTGGCACTGCTGCGGGCCGATCGAGACGGCGACGATTTCTTGCGCCGTGCCGGCTTCCTGCAGGCGGATCGCCTCCTCGACGGCGATTTCGTCGAACGGGTTCATCGACATCTTGACGTTCGCCGTCTCAACGCCGCTTTCGTCCGATTTGACGCGAATCTTGACGTTGTAGTCGATCACGCGCTTGACCGGGACCATTACTTTCATGGTGCTGTGCTTCCCCTGGGCCTCCCGCGGGGAGGCGTTTCGATTCGCGCCGGCTTGTCCGCAACCGGCTTCTTTATGACCGCCTCGGGAGGCTGTCAGCCGAGCCAGCCCGGGCGGTTTCGCGGCCTTGTTCGCAGGTGCAACATAAGCCCGCCCGGGGGGACGGTCAATCGCGCTTTGGGCTGCCCTGGCCGATTTCTCGCCGGCCTATTTCGCCGCGGCCGCCGCCTTCGCCAGATCGGGGATGCCGACGACCTTGTTGCGCAGCGTGATGCCGGACCGAACCTCGCCCGCGGGGCCGACGGTCCAGCGCCAGGTGTGGCCGCGGCCCGGCAGCCGCTCGCCATAGAGCCCGTCGTAGGTCTGGACCGGGTTCTCGTCGCGGTCGATGAATTCGCGCTCGACGTCGGCGATCAGGCAGACGGTGATCCCGCGCTCGGCGAGCCCGAGCAGCCAGTCGAGATGGGCGCGGACCAGGCGGCCGCCGAAGGCGTAGACCGCATCGTCGTCGAGCTTGGTGCGTCGCTTGAGCCAGCCGCCCGGCACCAACGGAAGCTGGGAGACCAGATTGGCCGAGACCACGAGCCGGACGTCGTCGAGGTCGACCCCCGGCAAATCTGGCGCTTGCGGCACCGGCAGCGCCCCCTCGCCCGCGGCAAAGCGAACCAGCGCCCCGGCGACGTCGGTGACGTCGGCCTCGACCAAGCCCACGTTGGGATAGTGTTCGACGATCCAGCGCACCGGCTTCATGTGGATCAGGTCGACCAGCTCGACCCGGTCGAAGGCGTCCGAGAGCTCGTCGAGCGGAATGTCGACCAACAGGCCGGAGCCGAGCACCACTGCAGTCCCGGTGCCACCGCTCGAGGCCTCGATCGCCTCGCGAATGACCTTCTTGGTGGCCTCGAGGTGCGGCTCCCAGGTCTTGCGGTGGCGGGCGTAGCGCCGGTGGATCGCGATCGCCTCGCGCAAGTAGCCCATGCGTTTGGCCACCGGCGGGCACTTCGTGGTCAGGTACTGGTAGAGCTCGATCAGCATGGTCAATCGGATGTGTTCACGCCGCTCGGTCCATCGGCCCCCTCACCCGGCCGCTGCGCTGCCACCCTCTCCCGCGAGGGGAGAGGGTTAGTTGTGCCGATCTCGATGCAAAGCCCCTCTCCCCTGGCGGGAGAGGGAGGGGCCCGGACGCTCGAAGAGCGGCTGGGAGGGTGAGGGGGAACCGGACAACAGCCAAAGCCGGCCCTAACGCTTGCCGCCCGGGACCCACAGCACGTCGGCCTTGCCGCCACGGTTGGCGGCGCGCGCCATGACGAACATCAGGTCCGAGAGCCGGTTGAGGTACTTGATCGCTTGGCCGTTGATCTTTTCCTGGGTCGCGAGCTCGGTCGCCAGGCGCTCGGCCCGGCGCACCACCGTGCGCGCCAGGTGGAGGTGGGCCGCAAGCGGCGTGCCACCCGGCAGGATGAAGCTCTCGAGGTCGCCGAGGCCCTCGTTGACCCGGTCGATCTCGCCCTCGAGCCATGAAACTTGTTCCTCGGTGATGCGCAACGCGCCCGCGCCGCGCTTGCCGTCCTCGGGGGTGCAGAAATCCGCGCCCAAATCGAACAGGTCGTTCTGGATCCGCGCCAACACCGTGTCGACTGCCGGATCGGCCTCCGGGTCGGCCCCCGGGTCGATCATCGTGCGGGCGATGCCGATCACCGCGCCGGCCTCGTCCGCCGTGCCGTAGGCGGCGACGCGGACCGAATGCTTGGGCACGCGCTGGCCGTCGCCGAGCGAGGTCTCGCCCGTGTCGCCGCCGCCGGTGTAGATGCGCGTCAGCTTGACCATCAGGACCCTTTCGCGAAGAACCAGGCCAGGACCAGGATCAGCAACGCCGCGCCCTGGAACGCGACCCGGGCGCGCATCAGCCTATTGCCGTGGCGCCGGTTGAAGTCGCCGCTCTTGGCCATCGAGAACACGCCGACCAGCAGCACGACCAGGGTCGCGGCCAGGGCGAGGATCAGAAGGACCGGGAGGATGTCCGACATACCGGGCGATATAGTGCCTCCGCGTTACTTTGGACAGGAAAATCCCGGTCGGGATAAAATCCCGGTCGGGATCGATTCCGATTGAATGCCGCCTGGCGCCTTTTCCGCTATTCTTGCAAGTACGCCCGACAGGCGCTACTCGCGGCGTTTCGGTCCCGCGCCGGGCTTGCCCCGGCCCTTGCGGCCGTGCGGTCCGCGCTGGGTGCGCCGGGTCGCGGCCGGGAAGTGCAGGATGTTGTCCTCGACGGGTGCGGTGGGGACGGGTGCGGCGGGCTCGGTCTGAGCGCCGCCGCCCGGCGCCGCCAACGCGGTCTCGATAGTGCCGACCAAAGGCTGCTTGATCGAGGGATAGAGCGCCGACTCGCCGCCATGGCGAAACCGGACGATGCAGCTCGGCCGCCGCCAATAGACCCATAGACTGGACATGTCCCACCTCTCATATGAAAGAGGTTGCGCCCCTCGGATTCACTCTGGACCTCCGGGAGGGCTTGGTCAAGCGGGATGCCCATCGATCGCTTGCATCGCCTAGGCCGTGGTGGTATTCCCCGGCCCATGGCGACAACGCTTCACATTGCCCGGTTGGCGCGAATTAGCACTCCGGCCCTTATCCAGGGCCGGGCCGATGCCGTTCGCAACGCCGGAACCAATGTGGAGATCGTTCGTCATGTCATTCCCCGAAGCTGAATCCCCTTCAGGTCACCTCGATAGCGCCGATCCGCGCACCGCGGAAACCGTGTGCTTTTCGATCGTGGCCGCCGCCGAGCCCGGAATGATGCCGCGCATCCTCGAGCTCTTTGCCAAGCGCAACCTGGTGCCGACCCAGTGGCACGCCCGCACGACCGGCGAGGCTGGCGAGGAGTTGACCATCGACATTCAGATCGCCGGCATGGCGGGCGACCTCGCTGGCTACATGGCGCGCTGCATGCGCCAGATCTACGGCGTCGAGTGCGTGCTGACGAGCCGCAAGGCGAGCGCCCCTTGAAGGCGAGCGCCCCTTGAAGGGGTGCGCCCCTTGATCGACTGGCTAATCGACGCTTAGGGTCATGTCGGCGATGAGCTATCTCGACCATATCCGGCACTGCAACAACGTCGAGCCGGCGGCGTTCCACCCGCTCCGCCTCGGCGCGATGCGGGTCGGCTGGGTGCACCACGATTTCGCCGCCGAGCTGGCGCCCTACGGCGAGGCCTTCCGGGTCGGCGCGGACCAAGTCGAGCTCGCCCCGGGCGTCGTCGATTTCAAGCCGCGCTCGGACGTCGTCGCCGAGGCCCTCGCCTCGCTCGCCGCGTCGGGCCTGATCGAGGGTTGGCGGGACGAGCCCTACCCGGTGACGCCCGAGCGCACGATCCCGCCGCTGATGCAGGTCGAGCGCGCGGCCTGTCCCTATCTCGGCATCCGATCCTGGGGCGTCCACCTGAACGGGTATGTGCGGCAAGGCGATGGGCCGGATCGGATCCACATGTGGGTCGCGCGGCGCGCCGGCGGCAAGGCGACCTATCCCGGCATGCTCGACAACATGGTCGCGGGCGGCCAGCCGATCGGCGTCGGCCTGATGGAAAATCTGGTCAAGGAGTGCGCCGAGGAAGCCGCGATCCCGGAAGACATCGCCCGCCGGGCCTCGCCCGTGGGCATGATTTCCTACCGCCACCAGATGGACCAAACACTAAAGCCCGACCAGCAGTTCTGCTTCGACCTGGAGCTACCAACCGACTTCACACCCGAGCCGGCCGACGGCGAGGTCGAGGAATTCATGCTGTGGCCGATCGGGCAAGTCGCCGACATGGTGCGCGAAACATCCCGGTTCAAGTTCAACTGCAACCTGGTGATCATCGACTTCCTGCTGCGCCACGGGGTGATCGGACCCGACCATGAGCCCGACTACGCGGCGATCTCGGAAGGATTGCGCAACTCCACTTAGCTGTAGATCCAGTACAGAAGACCGGCGCCGAGCGCGAGGCGGTAGACCACGAAAATGCCGAAGCCGGCGCGCTTGAGCCAATGCATCATCGCCGCGATCGCGGCGAGCCCGGTGACGAAGGAGAGACCGACCGCCAAGGCCGCGTCTTGGCCGAGCCCGGGATCGCCGGCCTGGTAAATCTCGACCCCGGAGAGCGCGGCCGCACCGACGATCGTCGGGATCGAGAGCAGCAACGAGAAGCGCGCCGCTTCCTGCCGCTCCAGGCCCAAGAGCCGTCCCGCGGTCATGGTGATGCCCGAGCGGCTGACACCCGGGACCAACGCCAGCACCTGCATCAGCCCGATGAAGACCGCGTTGCCGACCCCGATATGCTCGATCCGGCGCACGGTCATGCCGAGCCGGTCGGCGATCCACAGCACGATGGCGAAGCCGATCGTCGCCCAGGCGATGATCTCGGCGTCGCGCAGCCAGCTTCCGATCTCGTCGCGCGCCAGATAGCCGACGATGAAGACCGGAACGGTGGCGATCAACAGCCGGCCCGCGAGCTGCGCACCCGCGCCGCCGCGGCCGATCGCGAGCCGCGTCAAGTCGACCGCGATGAACCAGATGTCGCGCCAGAAGTAGAGCATCACCGCGAACAGGGTGCCGAGATGCACCGCGACGTCGATGACCAGCCCTTGATCGGGCCAACCGAGCAACTGCGAGGTGACGACAAGGTGTCCGGAAGAGCTGACCGGAAGGAATTCGGTAATTCCCTGAATAAGGGCCAGCAACAGAATATGGTAGAGTGCTATTTTGTAGCCCCCCACATTTTGTATGCGGTGACAGGGTTTATACCATTCCAGGGTTTGCAATGCAGCCCAGAAGATAATCCCGTTTCGGTACTAAATAAGTCTATCGGCTTCCCCGGAATGGCCCTTAACTCCATGTGGGCATTAACGCTTTTATTTAATAAGTAAGCAATGTTTACCTTAAATGTCGTTTTTTCTAGCCATTTCCCCACGCAT
Organism: Alphaproteobacteria bacterium; assembly: GCA_030743445.1. Lineage (GTDB taxonomy): Bacteria > Pseudomonadota > Alphaproteobacteria > UBA8366 > UBA8366 > JASLSL01. The sequence goes on along the minus strand of JASLSL010000191.1, from coordinate 7,025 downwards.
CGCCTATAAATCATGCCTACGGGGGCTCGCCGCCTGGTCGGTTCGCGCATAACAACAACAAGACCGCTGCCGGGCTGGTCCGAAGACAAACTAGATGGGGCAACCTTGTTCCGCCGGACGCTTCTGCGGCCGGGCGCGGAACGGGAACACGGGGTAACGGCGCAGATGCCGAACAGAATGCTGAAATTCGTCGATCTGTCGCAGCAAATGCCGGAAAAACGCAAGGCATTGGCGCGGCGCGCGGATTTCGATGAGATTTACAAGCGCTTCGAGACCCGGGGTGCTGCCGAACAGGCCGGACGGTGCTCGCAGTGCGGCATTCCCTATTGCCAGACCCATTGCCCGCTGCACAACAACATTCCCGATTGGCTGCTGCTGACCGCCGAGGACCGGATCGAGGAGGCCTACGAGGTCGCCGCCGAAACCAACACCCTGCCCGAAATCTGCGGCCGCATCTGCCCCCAGGACCGGCTCTGCGAGGGCAACTGCGTGATCGAGCAGGCCGGCCACGGCACCGTCACCATCGGCTCGGTCGAGACCTACATCACCGAGACCGCGTTCGATAACGGTTGGGTCGAGCCGATCGCCCCGCCGCGCGAGCTCGAGGCCAGTATCGGCATCATCGGCGCCGGCCCCGCTGGATTCGCCGCCGCCGAACGCTTGCGGCGCCGGGGTTACCAGGTCGAAATCTACGACCGTTACGACCGTCCCGGCGGTCTGTTGGTCTACGGCATTCCGAACTTCAAGCTCGAGAAGGACATCGTCCAGCGCCGCGCCGACTGGCTCACCGACGGTGGCGTCACCTTCCACCTCAACGTCGATGTCGGCCGCGACATTTCGCTTGCCGAGTTGCGCGAGAAACATGACGCGGTGCTGATCGCGACCGGTGTCTACGTATCGCGCGACTTCGCCATGCCGGGCTCGGGCCTCGACAACATCGTCCAGGCGCTCGACTACCTGACCGCCAGCAACCACAAGGGTCTCGGCAAACAGCTGGCGACCTTCGACGACGGCGCGCTCGACGCCGCCGGCAAGAACGTCACGGTGATCGGCGGCGGCGACACCGCGATGGACTGCGTGCGCACAGCCGTGCGCCAGGGGGCGCGGTCGGTAAAATGCCTCTACCGGCGCGACCAAGAAAATATGCCGGGCTCGCGCCGCGAGGTCGAACACGCGATCGAGGAAGGCGTCGAGTTCGTTTGGTTGTCCGCGCCCGAGGCCTTCCTCGGCGACGGTGCCGTCAGTGCCGTGCGGGCCCAGCGCATGCGCCTCGGCGTGCCCGACGCCAGCGGCCGCCAATCGCCGCAACCGATCGAGGACGCGAGCTACACCATCGATGTCGACCTGGTGATCAAGTCGCTCGGGTTCGACCCGGAGGATCTGCCGGCGCTGTTCGACGAGACCGGGCTGACCGTGACCCGCTGGGGCACCGTCCGGGTCGACTGGTCGACGATGATGACGGCGCTCGACGGGGTCTATGCGGCCGGCGATATCGTGCGCGGCGCCTCGCTCGTCGTCTGGGCGATTCGTGATGGACGCGACGCCGCCGATGCGATCCATCGGGCGCTGGCGCAAAGGCAGCAGGATCAGGACCTGGCGATGGCGTCGTGAGGGCCGGAGAGAAAGCATGACCGACAGCATCAAGCGATGGCGGGAAAACGCGGCGCGGCTCGAGGCGGCGCACGCCTACCGGCCGCAAGACGAGCACGACGCCTGCGGCGTCGGGCTGATCGCGGCGATCGACGGGAAGCCACGCCGCGAGGTCGTGCTCAAGGGCATCGAGGCTTTGAAATCGCTCTGGCACCGGGGTGCGGTCGACGCCGACGGCAAGACCGGCGACGGCGCCGGCATCCACGTCCAGATCCCGCAGGACTTCTTCAAGGAGCACATCCGCCGCACCGGTCACGAGGCCGGCGAGGGCCGGCTCGCGGTCGGCATGGTGTTCCTGCCGCGCACCGATTTCGGCGCCCAGGAGCGCTGCCGGGTCATCGTCGAGTCGGAGATTCTGCGCTTCGGCCACCGCATCCACGGTTGGCGCCAGGTGCCGGCCAACGTCGAATTCATCGGCGAGAAGGCCAACGCGACGCGGCCCGAGATCGAGCAGATCATGGTCGAGAATGCGCGCGGGGTCGACGACGCGCAGTTCGAAACCGACCTCTACATCATCCGCCGGCGCATCGAGAAATCGATCCTGGCCGAGAACATTCCCGACTTCTACATCTGCTCGCTGTCGTGCCGCTCGGTGATCTACAAGGGGCTGTTCCTGGCCGAGCAGCTCACCGCCTTCTATCCCGACCTGTTGGACGAGCTCTACGTCTCGAACTTCGCGATCTACCACCAGCGCTATTCGACCAACACCTTCCCAACCTGGTCGTTGGCCCAGCCGTTCCGCGTGCTCGCCCACAACGGCGAGATCAACACGCTCTTGGGCAACGTCAACTGGATGGCGAGCCACGAGACGCGGATGGCGGCAACCAACCTCGGCGAGCGGATCGAGGACATTCGCCCGGTGGTGCAGCCGCGGAGCTCGGATTCCGCCGCGATCGATGCGGTCGCCGAGCTGCTGGTGCGCACCGAGCGCGAGCTGCCGGAGGTCAAACTGCTGCTGATCCCCGAGGCCTGGGAGAAATCCGCGACCGTGCCAACGCCGCACCGCGACTTCTACGCCTACGGCAACGCCGTGATGGAGCCGTGGGACGGTCCCGCCGCGATCGCCGGCTATGGCGGCCGTTGGGTGCTGGCCGGCATGGACCGCAACGGGCTCCGGCCAATGCGTTACGTCATCACCGGCGACGGCCTGCTGGTCGTCGGCTCCGAGGCCGGCATGGTGCGGGGCGATGAAACCACGGTGGTCGAGAAGGGCCGTGTCGGCCCCGGGCAGATGGTCGCCGTCGACTTGCGTGAGGGCCGCTTCTACCACGACCGCGAGCTCAAGGATAAGGTCGCCGCACTGCGGCCGTTCGGCAAGTGGGGCGAAAAGGCCCGGAATCTCGACGATCTGATCAAGGACGCGCGGGAGGCCTCGGCCATGGAGCGCGACGAGTTTCGCCGCCGCGCCGTTTCGGTCGGCTGGTCGCTCGAGGAATTGGAGCTGATCCTCCATCCGATGGTCGAGGACGCCAAGGAGGCGACCGGCTCGATGGGCGACGACACGCCGGCCGCGGTGCTGTCGACCCACTACCGCGGCCTGCACCATTTCTTCCGCCAGAATTTCAGCCAGGTCACCAACCCGCCGATCGACAGTCTGCGCGAACAGCAGGTGATGAGCCTGGCGACCCGGCTCGGCAACCTCGGCAACATCCTCGACGAGGACGAAAGTCAGCTCGACATCCTGCAACTCGAAACGCCGGTCCTGCTCAACGGCGAGTTCGAGGCCCTGCGCACCTACATGGGCGAGGCCGCGGTCGAGATCGACTGCACCTTCCGTCCGGCCGACGGCGCCGACGCGCTCAGGTCGGTGGTGTTCCGGATCCAGCGCGAGGCCGAGGACGCGGTGCGCGGCGGGGCCACCCATCTGATCCTCTCGGATATGGCTGTCGATGCCGACAACGCCGCACTGCCGATGATCCTCGCCACCGGTGCGGTGCACACGCACCTGGTGCGCAACGAGCTGCGCACTTTCACCTCGCTCAACGTGCGCACCGCGGAGTGCCTCGACGTTCATTACTTCGCGGTGATGATCGGCGTCGGCGCCTCGACGGTAAACGCCTATCTGGCGCAGGAAGCGATCGCCGAACGCCACCGCCGCGGCCTGTTCGGCGACATGTCGCTCGACGCGGCGATGCAGCGCTACAAGACGGCGGCCAACCAAGGCTTGCTCAAGACCATGTCGAAGATGGGCATCGCGGTGATCAGCTCCTATCGAGGCGGTTACAACTTCGAGGCGGTCGGCCTGTCGCGCACCCTGGTCGACGAGTTTTTCCCCGGCCTGCCGAGCCGGATTTCGGGCATCGGCCTGGTCGGCATCCAGCGCAAGGTGATCGAACAGCACGAACGCGCCTACAACGAGGACTTCGTGGCGCTGCCGGTCGGCGGCATCTATCGCTATCGCCGCGGCGGCGAGACGCATTTCTGGGATGGCGAGCTGATTCACACCCTGCAGGCCGCGGTCGGCAGCGATTCCTACGCGACCTACAAGAAGTACAGCGAAGGCGTGCGCGAGCTTCCGCCGATCAACCTGCGCGACTTGCTCGACTTCGACCCGAAGTCGGAGCCGGTGAACCTGGACGAGGTCGAATCGATCACCGAGCTGCGCAAGCGCTTCGGGACCGGCAGCATGTCGCACGGCGCGCTCTCCAAGGAAGCCCACGAATGCCTGGCGATCGCGATGAACCGGATCGGTGGCCAGTCGTGCAGCGGCGAGGGTGGCGAGGACCCGGCCCGCGCCCGGCCGCGGGCCAACGGCGACAACGCCAACTCGGCGGTCAAGCAGATCGCTTCGGGCCGGTTCGGCGTCACCGCCGAATACCTGAATAGCTGCAGCGAGATCGAAATCAAGATGGCCCAGGGCGCCAAGCCCGGCGAGGGCGGCCAGCTGCCCGGCTTCAAGGTCTCCGAGGAGATCGCGCGGCTGCGCCACTCGACCCCCGGCGTGACCCTGATTTCGCCGCCGCCGCACCACGACATCTACTCGATCGAGGACCTGGCGCAGCTGATCTACGACCTGAAGCAGATCAACCCGGAGGCCACAGTCTGCGTCAAATTGGTGGCGCGCACCGGGATCGGCACGATCGCCGCCGGCGTGGCCAAGGCCAACGCCGACGTGATCCTGATTTCGGGTCATTCGGGAGGCACCGGCGCCTCGCCGCAGACCTCGATCAAATATGCCGGCCTGCCGTGGGAGATGGGCCTCAGCGAGGTCAACCAGGTCCTGACCCTCAACGGTCTGCGCCACCGGGTGCGGCTGCGCGTCGACGGCGGCATCAAGACCGGACGCGACGTGGTCATGGCGGCGCTGCTGGGGGCCGAGGAGTACGGTGTGGCCACCGCGTCGTTGACCGCGATGGGCTGCATCCTGGTCCGCCAATGCCATTCCAACACCTGCCCGGTCGGGGTCTGCACCCAGGACCCGAAGCTGCGCGAGAAGTTCACCGGCACGCCGGAAAAGGTGGTCAACCTCTTCAGCTTCATCGCCGAGGAGGTCCGCGAGATCCTGGCGCGGCTCGGCGCCCACACCCTCGACGAGGTCATCGGCCGTAGCGATTTCTTGAGCCAGATCAGCCGGGGGGCGGAGCATCTCGACGATCTCGACCTCAACCCGATCCTGGCGCAGGCCGATCCGGGTGAGCACGCGCGCTACTGCACCACCGAATACAACGAGGTGCCGGACACGCTCGACAAGCAGATGATCGAGGACGCCGAGGCGCTGTTCCGCGACGGCGAGAAGATGCAGCTGCAGTACAACGTCCAAAACACCCAGCGCGCGATCGGGACAAGGCTGTCCTCGATGATCACCCGCAAGTTCGGTATGACCAGCCTGCAGCCGGGCCACGTCACGGTGCGGCTGCGCGGATCGGCGGGCCAATCGCTCGGCGCCTGGGCGGTGCAGGGCCTCAAGCTCGAGGTCTTCGGCGAGGCCAATGATTATGTCGGCAAGGGCCTTTCGGGCGGGATCATCGTCGTCCGGCCGATGACCGCGAGCCCGCTCTCCTCGCACGATAATTCGATCGTCGGCAACACCGTTCTTTACGGCGCCATCAGCGGCGAGCTGTTCGCCGCGGGCCAGGCGGGCGAGCGCTTCGCGGTGCGAAATTCGGGCGCCCTGACCGTGGTCGAGGGTTGCGGCGCCAATGGCTGCGAGTACATGACCGGCGGGATCGCGGTGATCCTGGGGCGGGTCGGCGACAATTTCGCGGCCGGCATGACCGGCGGCATGGCTTTCGTACACGACACCGAGGGCGACTTCGAGCACCGGGTCAATCGGGACTCGGTGATCTATCAACGCATCGAGGTCGAGCACTGGGAGGATGTCTGCCACGGGCTGATCCTGCGCCACACCGAGGAAACCCAGTCCAAGTGGGGCGAGCAGATCCTCACCGAGTGGGATGTCGAGAAGGAGAAGTTCTGGCAGGTCGTGCCGAAGGAAATGATCGAGCGCCTCGACCACCCGATCCGCATCGAGACCGAATCCCCCGACGCCGCCGACGGCGTCGCGGAATAGGGCGCGGGGCGACCGCCTCAGCCAGCCGAACAATTCGCCGCCCTTCCCGATCTTCTTCATGTAGGCGATCTGTTTCGGGTCGTCGTCGATCGGCGCGACAAGAATACATCGTTGCGCCTACGGCCCGGCTCCATATACCAACCTGCAGTGATAATGACCCATAGAGATCGTCGCTGCGGGTTGGTATTAATATCCCGGACATGCGGACGCTCTACCACCTCTGGCTCTCGCCGTTCTGCCGCAAGGCGCGCATCGCGTTGGCGGAAAAGGACATCGAGTTCGAGCTCCAGGTCGAAAAGCTGTGGGAGCGCCGCGAGGACTTCCTGGCGCTCAACCCGGCGGGCGACCTGCCGGTCCTGATCGAGGACGACGGCACGGTGTACGCCGATTCCACCGCGATCGTCGAATATCTCGACGAGGCCTACCCCGATCCGCCGCTGATCGGCCGAAGCCCCGGCGCCCGCGCCGAGACGCGGCGCCTCGCCGCCTGGTTCGACCACAAGTTCGGCGGCGAGGTCACCGGCAACCTGGTCGACGAGAAGATCACGAAGCGCTTCCTCGGCCTCGGCGAGCCGAGTTCGGCCGCGATCCGCGCCGGCAGCAGCAACATCCACGTCCATCTCGACTACATCGCCTACCTCACCGAGGAACGCCGCTGGCTCGCCGGCAACGACTTCTCGCTCGCCGACATCGCCGCGGCGGCCCATCTCTCCTGCGTCGACTATCTCGGCGACGTGCCGTGGGACGGCCACGGCCCGGCCAAGGACTGGTATGCGCGGGTCAAGTCGCGACCGAGCTTCCGCGGCCTGCTCGCCGATCACATTCCGGGCTGCCCGCCGCCGCCGCACTACGCCGACCTCGATTT